>JBBTFS010000057.1:0-8959 GCA_038060705.1 Gemmatimonadota bacterium | reverse complement strand
CAGGACGAGCTGGATGCGTTCCTCGGCGCCAACATGCAGCACCAGTCGGCGCGCGAGCTGAGCCGTCGGGCCAGCATGCACCACGCGGACAAGGGCGGTGAGCACAAGGAACATGATGTGCATGAAATGGGCGTGGACGAGGCGTGGGACCGGTTGAGCCACACGCTCCAGGGTGGCGCTCCCGAGGCGTATCGCAAGCGCGCCTCCTACGCGCGCCACGAAGCCGCCGGGCACATGGCGGCAATTGGCAGGCGCTCCTTCAATTGGAAGCGCTTGGTGGCGGTTAGCGCCATCGGGATTCCCGTCGCCATCGGCGTCCTGTGGTACGTCAACAAGCTCGGCGAAGAACGTGCCCTCATTCGCTCGCTCAGCGGGGCGGACGCGCGTGCCTACGAAACGAGCTATGGCCAATATGTGAACGTCACTCTGGACGACAGCACGGTCGTGCGACTTGCTCCCGAGTCGAGGGTCACGGTGCCGAAACTGTTCGGTCTGGGACTCCGCGTCGTGAAGATCGAGGGCGCTGCCTTCTTCGACGTGACCAAGGAGCAAGAACTGCCGTTCGAAGTTCGTTCGGGCGACGTCATAATCACGGCGAACCGCACGAGCTTCGCGGTGCGCCGCTACAAGGATGACCCGGCGCTCGTGGTGCACTCGCGCAAGGGCGCCCTGGACGTCAGGTCGGGTGAGAACACCCGGAACGTTGCCGAAGGCATGGCATTCTTGGTGACCCCGGCGGGCGAGATGCGCGTGCCGAGTGCCGACGAGCTGTCCGAGGGGAGCTCATGGGTGGATGGCACAGTCAGCATCGTGGGCCGTGACCTGCGCTACGCGTTGCCGCTGTTGAAGCGGTGGTACGGCCTGGACATTCACGTCGAGGACCAGAAGCTGCTGGAGCGCACGGTCTTCATCAGCGCCGACATCACGTCCAAAAAGGCGGCCATCGCTGCTGTTGAGCAGAGTGGCGGCATGCGTTTCACCTACATTGGCGAGAACATGGCGTTTCAGGACACCCTGCCGTCGAGGGGTGGGCGCCGGACGAAAGCAACGAAGCCGTAGCGGGTGAGGCGGGCGGGCCGGGTCGTCGCGATCGTTTTCCTGGCGCTCACATCGGTCGCCGGGATTTCGAATGCGGTGAACGAGTTCGGAGAAGTGGACACGGCGCTTCAGATGTCGGTAGAAGTCGGCGACGCCCTGTGGGGCATTTTCGGATTGCTGACCGCGATCGGGATGTGGCGCCGGCGGCCCTGGGCGGTGACGACCTCCGTCGCCTGGGCTATCGCGGTGACGTACACTGCCACTGTCGCATCGTTTGCGTTCCACGATCCCACGTTCTCCGAGCAGGGCACGCAGGCGGGGGCGATAGCCACGTTTGCCGCGACAAGTGCGATCGCGGGTCTCATCGTCTGGGCCGTGCGCGTCGCGTCGCGCCCGGCCGACGCCGGGCAGTCAACGCCGGCGTAACTTTCCTCCTATGTCATCCGATATCGCAGCGACGGCGCTCAAGCGCACCGCGCTCTACGAAACTCACAAGGCGCTCGGCGCCAGGATCGTTCCCTTCGCCGGCTATGAAATGCCGGTCAACTATCCCGGCGGCATCACGGCGGAGCACAAGGCGGTTCGCGACGCGTGCGGCTTGTTCGATGTCTCGCACATGGGTGAGTTCGTCATCCATGGCGACCGTCGAGTGGAGTTCGTCAACCACGTTACGACCAACGACGTGACCGGGCTGGCCATTGGCCAGGTGCACTACTCCACGATCCTGTACGAGAACGGCACCATCGCGGATGACTGCCTCGTCTACAAGATGGCGGACCGGATCGTCATGGTCGTGAACGCATCCAACAAGGACAAGGATCTCGCCCTAATCTCGCAGTACGCGGCGAAGTTCGGCGCTACGGTCGCCGACATCAGCGACGAGATCTGCCTGCTGGCGCTCCAGGGCCCCAATGCCGAGGCGATTCTTCAACCGTTCGCCGACATCGACCTGTCCAGGATCAAGTATTACTGGCACTCGTGGGGCCACGTGAAGGGGATGCATGCGCTCATTTCGCGCACAGGCTACACCGGCGAGGATGGATTCGAACTGTACTTCGACCCGAGCTTCGCCAAGCCGCTGTGGGACTTGCTCGTTGGTACCGGCAAGGTGACGCCGTGCGGATTGGGGGCGCGTGACACGCTGCGCCTGGAGATGGGCATGGCGCTCTACGGCAACGACATCGATGACAAGGTGACGCCGCTGGAAGGCAACCTTGGCTGGCTGACCAGGCTCAACAAGGGCGACTTCGTTGGACGCGACGCGCTGTTGGCGCAAAAGGCGCAAGGGCTCACGAACCGGCTGGTGATGTTCACCGTGGACGACGGCCGATCCATCGCGCGCCACGGCTATCCCGTGTTCTACGAGGGGCGGCCCAGCTTCACGGTGTGCAGTGGCACGATGAGTCCGTCGTTGGGCGTCCCGATCGGTACGGCGTACCTGCCCATTGCCGGCACCAAGGAGGGGACGAAGTTCGAGTTCGAGGTGCGTGGAAAGCGAGCGACGGCGACGGTGGTGAAGCCGCCGTTCTACAAGAACGCATCGCACAAGTAGGGCAACTGCAGACCAAAGATCGACAGGCCTGGCAAGGCAGGGCTGACATGAGAGTGGCCATTCTCACGGTTTCCACGGCCGGTGCCGCGGGCAAGCGCCAGGACACGTCTGGTGACGCCATCGCCGCCTGGGTCACCACGCGGAAGTTCACGATTGTCGCGCGCGAGCTGGTGACCGACGACGTGAACGCCATCGTTCGTCACCTGCTGCGCTGGTGCGACGACGACGTTGCCGATCTCGTGCTGACCACCGGCGGCACGGGCCTCTCGCCGACGGACCTCACACCCGAGGCCACGCGCGCCGTGATCCAGCGTGAGGCGCCCGGGATCGCGGAATTCCTGCGCGCCAGCGCGGTGGCCCGGGTTCCCAAGGCTGTGCTGTCGCGCGGACTGTGCGGCTCGCGACACCGGACACTGATCGTGAACCTGCCGGGCTCGCCCGGCGGCGTGAAGGACGCGCTCGCCGCACTGGAACCGATCGTCGAACACGCGGTGGCCGTGTTGCGCGGCGATGTTGGCGATCACGGAGCGTCTTGAGCCAGCCGCTGCCGCGAGTGCTGTTCGTGTGCGTCGAGAATTCCAACCGCAGCCAGATGGCCGACGCGTTCGCGAAGCTGAATGGCGCGGGAACGGTCGAGTCCTTTAGCGCAGGATCGCGGCCGTCCGGCGTGATCAATCCGCGTGCAGTGGCCGCGATGCGCGAAAAGGGCTACGACCTCACCGCGCACAAGTCCAAGTCGTTGACCGAGGTGCCGCAGGGCCCGTATGAGTACGTGGTCACCATGGGCTGTGGTGACGCTTGCCCGTGGATCCCGGCGACGCATCGCGAAGACTGGGACCTGGCCGACCCGAAGCACATGTCAGACGCGGAATTGGCCGTGGTACGAGACGACATCGAGCGCCGAGTCGCCGAACTTCTCAAGCGCATCGCGGCAACGACTCAGGCGCGCTAACCAGCCGCACCTGCCGATTCTCCTGCCATTTCGGCATATTAGGCATATGCCTTTGGTAGCCATCACCCTACATGACATTGAGCCGGCGGTGCGCCTGAACGCGGCGCTCGAAGGCGAGGGCATCAAGACCGAGATCATCTCGCCGCTGGACGACGTGCGCGGAGTCGTGGCGCGCACCAAACCAGCGCTGCTCGTGATCACTGGCGCGCTCACGGACCCGCACGTCGAGGCGATCGTGCGCGAGCAGTTGTGGGGAGGGGCGGTGGCGATCGGCCTGGCTGACGTCTCGGACGACGCCCAGCTCGAGAAGCTCCGCAACGCCGGCTACGTGGAGCTGCACAAGAAGCCTATCGAGACCGCGGAGCTGGTGGCGGTGGTGAAGCGGATGCTGGATCGTCGCCGCCTCCAGACCGAAACCGGGCTCATCGGCGAGAGCGAAGCACTGCGCGAAGTGCTGGTCAAGATCGAACAGATGGCGCCGGTCTCCAGCACCGTGCTCATCGAAGGTGAGAGCGGCACCGGCAAGGAACTCGTTGCACGCGCACTGCACCGTCTCTCGGCGCGCAAGAACAAGCCGTTCATTGGAGTGAGCGTGGGCGCGTTGCCGGAGACGTTGCTGGAGAGCGAACTCTTCGGCCACGAGAAGGGGGCGTTCACCGGCGCGGCGGAGCGGCGCATCGGCCGGTTTGAGCTGGCGGACACCGGCACCCTGTTCCTGGACGAAATCGGCGAGATCCCGAAGTCGACGCAGGTGAAGCTCCTGCGAGTGCTGGAAGAACGCGAGTTCCTGCGCGTGGGCGGCACGCAGCCCATTCGCGTGGACGTCCGCGTCATCGCAGCCACCAACCGGTCGCTGCGCTCGCACGTGGAGGACGCGTCGTTTCGGCCGGACCTGTTCTACCGGCTGAACGTGTTGTCCATCTACCTGCCGCCGCTGCGGGAGCGTCCGCGGGACGTGCCGCACCTGGTACGCAAGTTCATCGACGACTACTCGAGGGAGCACGACCGCGCGTTCCACGGTGTGAGCGCGGACGCGATGCAGATGTTGATGGACTATCCGTGGCCCGGGAACGTGCGCGAGCTGCGCAACCTGGTGGAAAGCATGGTGGTGCTGGCGCCCGGCCGGGAGATCCAGCCGGAGGACTTGCCGCGGCAGATCCGGGAGGGCGGTGCGGCGCGCTGGCTGCCAGTGCCCGTGCCGGGTGCGGGAATTCAGGCGGCGGCGACGCGCGATGGCCGCGAGTTGGAGTTCATCCTGCGGTCGCTGTTGGACCTTCGGCTCCAGGTGGAGGACCTCAAGCGGCAGGTGGGAGGCGCGTCCGAGGGCGAATGGGGAACCGGGGATGGCAAGTTCATTGGCGAAGTGCTGCCGGCCGAGTCGGGACAGGGCCGTCCGATGGTGCGTGGCGCGGCGGCGATCACGCCCCGGAACCAGTCGCCGCCAACGAATGCGGTGGTAGTGCAGCCGGGCACGTCCATGGCGGACGTGGAGCGCCGGGTGATCGAGGCGGCGCTGCGCGAGACGCGCGGCAACCGCCGCAAGACGGCCGCGATGCTGGACATCGGGGAGCGGACCCTGTACCGGAAGATCAAGGAGTACCGCATCCCCGAGGGCATCCCCGAGGACGCGGGTTTGGCGTGACCAAGTAGAGGCTTGGCCGTCTTTTACGTGCCTTCGTTCTTGTTTGGGTAGGTACGACCACGCATATTGGCTTCGGACCCGTCGGGTCCCACCGTTGCGCTGGTCGATGCCGACCGAGCAGTCAGACCGCGCCCCAGTCCTCACAATTCAAGCTCTCGAGAGTCGCCCGTTGTCTCTCCCAGCGAATCATCCGTCGGGCGGTGACAGTTCACCGATCGCGGGTACCGTTTTGCCTATTCAGCGCGCGGAGGAGTTGCTGGCGACGCTGCCGGGCGTGGTGAGCGCGCGCATAGTCGCGGGCGCCAGTGGCGCGGTGGACGAGATCCACTTGCTCACCACGAACGAAGTGCAGCCGAAGGCGACGGTGCGGAATGTCGAGAGTGCGCTGTTGGCGCACCTGGGCATGCGGGTGAGTCACAAGAAGATCAGTGTGGCGACCACGAACGAGCCGAGCATGCGGCGATCGGATGAGTTTCGGAGCGTGGCGGCGGCGACGCCGACGGGAGTGCCGGTGGTACCGTCGGAGCTGAAGCGCCGGTTGTACTTCGAGGATGTCGAAGTGCGGCGATCGCGCACGCGCGGTGTGGCGTGCCGGGTGACGCTCAAGAAGGGCGACGAGACGTATGTCGGCGAGGCCGAGGGCGTGGAGAACGAGCGTCAGCGCATCGAGTTGGCGAGCCGGGCCGCGTTGAGCGCGATCGCGTTGTCGGAGGGCGGTGTGCGGGTGCTGGCGTTGGAGGGATGTCGCCAGATCGAAGCATTCGATCGCGAATTTGTGTTTGTCGGAATCACGGCGCGGATGGGCCGCGAGAGTGCGTTGCTGACCGGGAGCGCGGAGGTGAAGGACAGTCCGGAGCAGAGCGCGGTGCTGGCGGTGTTGGACGCGACGAATCGATGGGTGGAGTACTTGAAGGGCTAGACGCGCGACGCGGTTTCGCGCGACGGGGACGCTATAACGGGAGTAGTGCTGACCGATACTGAAGGGCAGGTGATTGTGACGGAGTAGTGCCCGCGTGAGGCGCGCAGCCGCGACTCAGCGAAATGCAGTTCCCACCGAGAGCAGGGCACACAAACAACCGACACCAAAAAAGAACGGACCGACCCCCTCCCTCGTTTGAGCGAATACGAGCGGAGGTCCCCACGGCGGTATGGCAGGCGAGCGGAGCCAACCTTAGCGGCAAGCACGCGTGAGCGTGACTCTGTGCACAAGGGGGGTGACGCGCATGAGCCTCATCATGAGCTTCTGCCAGTTCTGCTTCACCGGCATCAGCGTTTGGGCTTAGGGCCGAGGCTGGGGGTTAGGTTCGCCAACTTCTATGCGCATTCGAGTCGGGACATATGTCGGACTTACCGTCGTGGCCGCAGCTGGAGCGGTCCACGTCGTCTACGTTGCCGCGCCAGATGTTACAGCCGAGAGCGTTGCTGCTATTGGCTTGATGGCCGTGCTTGCGCTCGTCGCAGAAGCGTTGGCGCTGTCGCAGCCGATGTCCTCTACTGGATCGATCGCGTTCATCCCCTATTTCGCCACCCTCCTCGTTGCCCCCAGTTGGCTCGCGCTGGTGGTAATTGCAGTAGTTCGGACGATCTCGGATTTGAGCGCAAGGAAGGACGGACTCAAAACGGCTTTTAACGCAGCACAGCACGTACTCATCTTGGCCGTGGCGGTCCTGGTCTTTCGAAATCTTGGAGGGAAAAGTCTACTGCTGCTTCGCGAAGCCACCCTGAATCAGGCGACAGCGGCAACCGGGGCTGCGGCGTTGGCCGGATTCGCCTTGGCGTATCTCACGAGTGGCCTACTCGTCAGCGGCGTGATCTCGATCGCTCAGCGCGTCCCTGCCGGTCAGGTTTGGCGCACGAATCAGCTTGCCACCTTGTGGCTAGACCTGCTTTCGTTGCCGTTGATCTTCGTCTTCGCGTGGGTATACGCGCGCTTCGGAGCTATTGCTGCGGCGACTTGCTGGGTCCCAATCCTAGGGCTAAGGCAAGTCCACAAGATGAATCTCGAGTTGGAGCGCACCAACCAAGAGTTCCTCGAGTTGATGGTTAAGTCGATGGAGGCGCGCGATCCGTACATGTCAGGCCATTCGCGTCGTGTTCACCACTATTCCACTATCGTCGCGCGTGCGATCGGCCTCAATGAGCGTGAGGTAAGCCTCACGAGCCGCGCGGCCCTCTTGCATGACGTCGGCAAGATCTACGAGAAGTACGGTCCCATTCTCGCCAAGAGTGATCGACTCTCGCCTGAAGAGTGGGCAATCATCCAGTCCCATCCGATTGACGGCGCGAACCTTGTCGCCACGATGTCGCGTCTGCGCGAACTCGTCGCGCCGATCCGCCACCACCACGAGAATTGGGACGGAACGGGTTATCCTGATGGTCTGGCCGGCGAGCTTATTCCGCTGCCTGCTCGAATCATTCGGTTTGCCGACACGGTTGATGCTATGACTACCGACCGCCCCTACCGAAGCAGCCTTCCACAAGATCAAGTGCGCGCTGAACTCGTCCGCTGCCGCGGTAAGCAGTTCGACCCAGGGATTACCGATAGGCTCCTAAGTAGTCCGCAATGGAGTCAGCTGTTTGAGGTCGGCGAGGCGAGCGGCTGGGACCGACCCAGCCTCGTCCTTGTAGACGTGAAGAAATCAGCAGTCAGCTAGGTCGAGGTTACAGGCGTGCGCAAGGTGCACCACCTGATTTGGGAACGGCGCTCGATCGCGTCTTGAGGACAGGTACTGCCTGAGGTCATCACGAAGTTCTTCGAGGTGTCCGTGCCTTCGAAGTGCTTCTCCCAAGGCTAGGACGACGACGTCAGCGCTGAGTAGGGGAATGGCCAGCTTCAGGAGTCGGCGCATTTCCGCAATTGAGTCTTGGGACGACTGAAAACTCGGATCCATCTGGGCCACCCGCGTTTCCATTCCAACCATGTGGGCTTTGACGCGGATCGATTCGCCGGTTCCTTTTTTCCGGAGTTCGGCAAGGACTGCCTGCGCTTCTGTTGGACGTTTCCGCTGAAGGGCGAGTTCGAGCCCGCTGAGCAGATGGCTAAGGTCCACGCCTGAAGCGACACCCGGACGACGCACCTCGCTTGCCCGATCATACCAGTACTCGGCGAGTTCAAAGCTCTCGGTATTCATGGCGGCTAGGCAGCAACTCGACGCTAGTTCGAACTGCCAGTGAGTAAGCTCGAGCCTGCTTGCTACGTCGTAGTAGTGTTTATGCAGTGCGAATCCCTGATCCGAGTGACCAAGAAAACAGAGTGCGACGCCTAAGTTCCGGCTCACTCGAAGCTGGGTGGCGATGTCGTGGGATTGGAGCCCTTCGCGCATCGAGAGCGCGGTGGTGATGGCCGTGTGTGGGTCTCCAAAGCTCGTGTGATAGACAAGTTGCAGTAGGCTGCGATTGCTTGCGCCGGGTTCTGAGGGGATGGAGGCGACAGCGGCATAGGCTTCGTGGGCGAGGCGGAAGTCGCCTATCTCATGAGCGACGCGAACTGCGAGGAGGGCTGCATCCACACGATGCTCTGCAGAGGCCAGAGGCGAATTGGCACAAGAGAGCAAGCTGCTTGCTTCCGCAGGGACTAGTGACAGCACCCAACGTGCCTCAACTGCCCTGAGCTCGGAATCGGTATGGCCCTGATCGCCTTCGACACTCCGCAGCCTCCCGATATCCGCTTCAGCGTCCAAAACGACATTCCATTGGCGCGCGGCCTTCGCCACTCTCGACGTTTCCTCAAGCAATTCCGAACGTTCTAAGGGCGCGACCGCGAAAGGTTTGGCTC
>JBBTFS010000056.1:52853-57878 GCA_038060705.1 Gemmatimonadota bacterium | reverse complement strand
GCTAGCCGTCGCGCGACAACGGCAGCGGTGATCCGGCGATGCGAATCGCGGCAAAGTCACGCAGGTCCAGTGTGGCAATTGCCGAGGCATGTAACCGCTCGGCGACAGCGGCGACGACGGCGTCCACTAGCCCGATGCGCAACGCAACGTACTTCCGGCACGGCGCGTCCGCCCGATCGAGGTCACCCTCTTCATCCCATGCGACCTGGTACGCCCCCGTCGCCAGGTCGCGTGGAAGGCACGCTGGGCCCGGGTGCCGACGTGCGTATCCAGAAGGTAGTCGACCTCGGGGAGGATGGCCCACGGCGGACCCAGCTTCCGAGTTCTCCTCGTACAACTCCAGCATGGCGCGGTGGTGTCGATCGCGGCATCGATGAGCGCGAGTACGGCGCCCGTATCGGCGACGATCACCGGCGGCGGCCCATGCCGTGTAGCAGGTCCTACGCGCGCTCGGCCAGGTCGCGTCGGCCGCTGCGGCCAGCCCCGATGCTCCGAAGGCCGTGCCGCCGTCGCGGCGCCCGCCACGTACCGCGCAACCGCCTCCCGAATCGAGGCGGCGGCTGTCTGGCCGCGGACGCGCGCAACCGACCGCAGCCGGCGATAGTCGGCGGCGTCGAGACCCTCAACCGACTCGAAACAGCTCTATCGCGCGGCGGTACCGCGCGTTCATCACGCGCCGGAGCGGCTCGTGCTCGCGCTGCCGCAGTTCCGGGTCGTCCGTGAGTATCCGCACGGCGGCCTCGCGCGCGCGCTCGTTCAGCGCCTCATCCCGCAGCGGGTCCGCCACCTTGAACGTCGGGACGCCGCTCTGCCGTTCGCCGAACAGGTCGCCCATCCCCCGCAGACGCAGGTCGGCCCGTGCGATCTCAAAGCCGTCGTCGGTGCCGACAAACATCTCCAGCCGCTGGTGCGAGTCCGGCGACACGTCGCCCAGCAGGATGCAGAACGATTCCTCAGCCCCTCGCCCCACCCGGCCCCGCAGCTGATGCAGCTGCGACAGGCCGAACCGCTCCGGGTGCTCCACGATCATGACCGTCGCGTTCGCCACGTCGATGCCGACCTCGATGACCGTCGTCGCCACGAGAATCTGCACCTTGCCGTCCCGGAAATCACGCATGATTTGGTCGCGCTCGTCCGACGGAATCTTGCCGTGCAATAGCGCGACCTTGCGCCTGGCAAACACGCCCTTGCTCAGGATCTCGTACATCGTCGTCGCGGCCTTGAGATCCACCTTCTCCGATTCGGCGATGATCGGGTAGACGATGTACGCCTGGCGCCCCGCCTCCACTTGGCGATCCACGAATGCCATCACCTTGTCCCGCCCTGACTCCGGCCGCAGGGCGCTCACCACCGGCTTTCGCCCCACCGGGCGCTCGTCCAGGATGCTCAAGTCCAGGTCGCCGTAGAGCGTGAGTGCCAGCGAACGCGGAATCGGTGTAGCAGACATGAGCAGCACATCGGGCGCATCGCCCTTGGCGCCCAGCAGTTTGCGCTGTTCCACGCCAAAGCGGTGCTGCTCGTCCACCACCGCCAGGCCCAACCGGCCGAACTTCGTGACGTCCTGGACAAGCGCGTGCGTCCCAATCACGACCGCCGGCTCGGTGGACTCGAGCCGCTCCGCGGCGGCGCGCCGCTCCTTGGCGGTGAGACTCCCGGTCACGATGACCGGCGTCATGCCCAGCGGCTTGAGCAACTCGAGGAACGTGCGCGCATGCTGCTCGGCCAGCAGCTCCGTGGGCGCCATGAGCGCGGCCTGGAACCCGTTCTCCACGGCCAGCAGCATCGCGAACAGCGCCACGACGGTCTTTCCGCTGCCCACCTCGCCCTGCAGCAGCCGGTGCATCCGTGCGTCGCTGCACATATCGGCCACGATCTCGCGCGACGCGCGCACTTGCGCGTTCGTGAGCTGGAACGGCAGCGACTCACGCAGCCGAGTGGTACGATCGCGCTTGTTCTCGAACCTGATGCCCTTTCTTGTGGTGCGCGCCAGCGTCCGAGCGCGTTGGTGCAGCACGTGAACGAAGAACAATTCCTCATAAGCCAGACGTTCTCGCCCCCGAAGAGCTTCCGCGAGCGTCTCCGGTCGGTGCACCATGCGCAGCGCGTCGCGAATCGGCGGTACTTCTCCCAACGACAGGACCGCCGGCGGCAGGTATTCGTCGATCAGCGGCAGCAAGCCGTCGAGGTGCGTCGCGACGATCGACCGAATGACCTTGAATGAAAGCCCTTCGGTCGCCGGATAGACCGACAGCACGCGGCCCTGATCGGTGCCACCCTCGTCGTCGCCCAGGTTGACGAACTCGCGCGGCGCGAGTTGCCGGCCGTGGTAGAAGCGGACGGTGCCGGACACGAGCAGCGTGTCGCCCTTTTGGATGGCGCGGTCCAGGAACGGCTGGCCCGGCCACGCGGCTTCGATCATGCCGGACGCGTCCTTCAGGACCGCCTGGAAAATCCTGAGGCCGCGTCGAGTGGGGATCACGCCCTTCGACATCACCTGGCCGATGACCGTCGCGCTCATGCCGGTCTGAAGCTTGGCGATCGGCGTGATCGTGCTGGCGTCTTCGTAGCGATGCGGAATGTGAAAGAGCAAATCGCCCGCGGTGATCACGCCGATGCGGCGGAAGGCCTCCGCGCGCACGGGCCCGACGCCCTTCAGGTAATTGATGGGCGTTTCGAGGAGGAGCCGCGGCTTGGCGCCGGCCATGTCACCCGTTCAGCATCGTCCGCGCGAACGCGCCGGCGTCGAAGGTCTCGAGATCAGCCGCCGCTTCGCCAACGCCGATGAACTTCACCGGCACATCGATCGCCTCGTGAACGGCCAGCACGACGCCGCCGCGCGCCGATCCATCGAGCTTCGTGACGACGAGTCCGGTCACCGGCACGGCCGCCGAGAACTCCTTCGCCTGCTGCACAGCGTTCTGGCCGATCGTGCCGTCGAGCACCAGCAGCGTTTCGTGCGGCGCACCCGGCGACCGCTTGGCGATGACGCGTGCCACTTTCTTCAGTTCGTCCATCAGCCCGACGCTGGTGTGGAGTCGCCCGGCGGTGTCCACGATGACGACATCCACGCCGCGCGCCTCGGCTGCGTCGATCGCCTGGAACGCCACCGAGGCCGGATCGGCGCCCGCGCCGGCGCCGACGAATTCGGCACCCGAGCGCTCCGCCCACAGCCTGAGCTGGTCCACCGCGCCGGCGCGGAACGTGTCGGCGGCGGCCAGCAGCACGCGCTGGCCTTGGGCGCGAAAGCGCGCACTGAGTTTGCCGATGAACGTCGTCTTCCCTGCGCCGTTCACGCCGACCACCAGCACGACCGTCGGCTTGGCGACGAGGCCGACGATGGCAGCGTTGCTATTGCCGGCACGCAGCGCCGTCTCGATGCTCTCGCGCAGCGCGTCGCGCAGCGTGTCCTCGGTCTTGAGCTCGCCGCGCTTGGCGCGCCGCTCCACGTCCGCGATCAGCCGGAGTGTCACCGGCACGCCGAAGTCGGCGGCGATGAGCAGGTCTTCCAACCCCTCCAGAGAGCCGTCCAGGCCGCCGCGTGCCATCGCACCGACGTCGCCTCTCGCGAGATCCTTGATTCGCTCCCACAGCGATCGCTTCGGTACGTCGCCCTGGCGGGGCGCGATGCGGCTCATCCGGTGAACTTATCCATCGCAGCCGGTTCGTCGCCTCGCCAGCGGTGCGTGGTCAGCGCAGCCCCGCGCGCCGCCGCCCGAACCATTCGAGACAGAGCAGTGCGATGACCAGCGCGTAGAACCACCCGGACGAGCGCGCCCCGTGGCCGGCGTCCACCGGCGAGCGCCGCCCCGCGCTGCCGGATTCCAGCTGAGGCCGGGCAGGCAACAGTTCGACGGACGGGTTGACGACGAGCGTCGCGCGCCCGTTCGGCACGCTGACATCGTACGTGCCAGCTGCCAGTCCCGGAGACTCAATGGACGCGATGCCTGGCGCAAACCGAAGCACGAGCGTGTCGGCGGACGTGGCGCCGCGGCGCCGCAACACCGTCGTCACCACGGAATTCGACGACGACCCGCGCCGCCAGCGGACTTGATCGCCGGCACGCACCAGTCGCTCATCCGGCACTGCGCCGCGCTTGTCGGCCCGTTCGGCCGCCAGCCAGTCGAATATGCCGCCCCACAGCGCGGCATACGCGTCCGCGCCCGCTCCGCCGCGAAAACGCCAGCGCCAGAAGCCCGCGCCAGTGATCACGGCGACCCGCCGCGGCGTATCCCGGCCGGTCACCACGGCCCTGCGCGTTTCTTCACGTCCCCGGCGCGCTTCCACCGCCACCCAGTCGCCCTGAGCCGCCGGCCCGGCCGCGATCGGGGGCAGGCTGTCGAGCGGTAACGATGCCAGCGCCGCGCTCAGCGGCGAGGGCGGCATGGCCACCACGTACCACTCGCCCTCGTCTACTTCGGGGGGCACGATGAGCGCCAGCGGACCAGCCGTCGCTTGCCGCGGCGGGCCAAAGATGCCGGTGTCGCCATGGATGATCGCGACCGGCGCCTCCTTCACCGCCTGCCGCACCTCCACCTCGGTCACGGAAGACAGGGTCCCCTCGTGACGCCAGCGGCCGGGCGCCACGCGCAGGTATCCTCGCGTCGGCAAGGAAAGCGCGCCGCGCAACACCGCGATCGAAAAACGCGCGTCCTGATCGGGCGACGTGGACACGAAGACCGCGCTCGCGGCACGCGACAGTTCCACCGCAACCGCGAGCGTGTCATTGCCCGGCTCCGCGTCGCCGCGGCTGCTCACCGCGACGGAAAGCACCGCCGCGCCCTGAGTCCCCGCCGCGCGGACCCGCACGTCCAGTTGCCGCTCGCCCCACGGCGACACCGAATCGAACGGCCAGCGGCCCAGGAGTTGGTCGTCGAGCCGCACGGTGAGCGTTCCGCTCGCGGCGCCCAGCGCAGCCGCGCCAAGCGTAATGCGCAGCGCCAGGGAGTCTCCCTGCACCGCGGCGCGTGGGGCATCGAGCGATATCACCGCGATGTCGCGCTGCGGCGCGCGAGCCAACACCACCAC
>JBBTFS010000056.1:49447-52753 GCA_038060705.1 Gemmatimonadota bacterium | reverse complement strand
CCACACGGCGGAATCGCCGCGCGCCATGCTGCGCGATGCGTCCAGGAATACGGCCGGCGGAACGGCGGCGCCGCGGCTTGTGGGCGCGTTCAGCACCAGCGCCATCGCGCCGGTGATGGCCAACGACCGGAGCGCACCGAGGCCAATGCGGCGCCCCATCGCAGGTGCGCCGGCGCGACCGTACTGCACGAGCGCAACGGCCACGCCCGTGGCGATCGCGAGCATCCATGCGCTCATTGGGGCGCGCGTCCCGGGGTCGGCATCCGCGCGCGCGAACTCAGCTTACTGCTGAGTGGCGCGTTTGGCGCTGGAGGTGTCGGCGGTCGCAAATCGCGCGGGTGAACCGAGCAGTTCCCTCGCCTGGTCGCGCGCCGCGACAAACGCACGCCGCTCCGCGTCCGGAATGGGCTTGATGCTCTGCTTCCCGAACGCCTGCCGCGGATCGCGTTGCCTGCCGTTGACGAGCACCTCGAAGTGGAGGTGTGGGCCGGTGCTCAGGCCCGTCGACCCGACGAAGCCGATGGTCCGGCCGACCGCGACACGCGTGCCGGCGCGCACGCCCTTGGCAAAGCCTTGCATGTGTCCATACCGACTGACGAACCCGTTTGGATGGCGCAAGTCGATGGTGTTGCCATAGCCGTTGGTCCAGCCCGCCCTGATCACCACACCATCACCGATAGCGCGCACGCGCGTGCCCGAACTCGCGGCGTAGTCCATGCCCTCGTGCCTGCGCGTCGTCCCCAGAATCGGATGCCGTCGCAGCCCGAAGCGACCCGAGATACGTCGGAACTCCAACGGAGCGCGCAGGAAGCAGCAGCGCAGCGGCCGGCCGTCGCCGTCGAAGAATTCGCCGCCGGCGTTCGCGCTCTTGAAAGGAATGGCGTCGATCGTGGTCCCCGAGAGCTTCATCGTGGCGGCAACGATGCGCCCCACACGCACCGCCCCCGACGGGCCATGCTCGCGTTCCGAGACCACTCGGAACGAATCGCCCACCCGCAGGTCGCGGCTCATGTCGACGCGGAACTCGTATAGATCCGCCAGCGCGTACGTGAGGCGATCGCGCAGCGAGTCGGCCAGCACGTCACGCGCCGCCACGTTCATCGCGGCGTACAAGTGCGACGTCACCACTCCGCTCACGACGATGGTATCCGTTGTCCACAGCAGCTGTTCCACTTCGCCGGTCCAGCCGGTGCCATTCCGCCGCAGATGCAAAATGCGATCGATCGCGAGACCCAGCAGGATTTCCGTCGGCGCGGTGTCGGTCAAACGGCTGCGGGTCTGCACCGGCATGCCCACGCGAATGCGGCCGGGCTCGAGCAGCTTGGTCGCAAGCGCCGCGCGCGCATCACGCGCGCTGATGCCGGCGCGGCCAAGCACGTGTACCAGCGTCTCGCGCGAACCCAGTGTGTCGAAGCGGACGCGCAATTCCGACGCTGCGCGCGCCTGGCCGCGAGTCGCCAGCGCCGGCAGCTCGGAGGCGCGCGGCAGCGGGCTCGTGATCATCACGGCACCAACACCAAAAAGCGCCATCGCGCCGTAGGCGATGGCGCGTGCCCGACTCAGGGACCTCAATCCATTTGTCTCCGAATGAAGGTCGGGATCTCCATGTCGCTGAGATCCTGCGACCCACTGCTGCGCTCACCTGGCTGCGGCCGACGCACGGGCTCCGTTGCCCCGCTTGGCCGCGGTACCGTGCCGGAGGGACGCACCGGACGGTTCGCCGGGAAAGGAATAACCCCCGGCTTGGATGCCGCAAGTGGCGCGGACTCCGCCGCCGAGACGTAGCCCGGCTGGATGGCGCGATCGAACCCGGTGGCGATGACCGTCACGCGGATTTCGCCCTGCATGGCGGGCTCGTGCACTGCGCCGAAGATGATCTCGGCATCGTCGCCCACCGCGTCGTGGATGATCTCGTTGATCTGATGCACTTCGCCGAGCGTCAGATCCGCGCCGCCCGTGATGTTGACCAGTACGCCGGTGGCGCCGGAGACGCTGACGTTGTCGAGCAACGGCGAACTGATCGCCTGTTGCGCGGCCTCCATCGCACGATTGTCGCCGCGGCCGATGCCGGTGCCCATCAGCGCGGAACCGCCATTCTGCATCACCGTGCGCACGTCGGCGAAGTCCACGTTCACCAGACCAGTGACGCTGATGAGCGACGAGATGCCCTGCGTGGCGTGCAGCAGGACTTCATCCGCCTTCTTGAGCGCGTCCTGGAACGGGATCCCCTTGCCCACGACGGCAAGCAGCCGCTCGTTGGGCACGACGATCATCGTGTCCACGTTCTTGCGCATGTCCTGGATGCCCTGATCCGCCTGACGCATGCGCTTGCGGCCTTCGAAGAGAAACGGCTTGGTGACGATGCCAACGGTGAGCGCGCCCATGTCGCGGGCCAGCTGGCAGACGACGGGCGCCGCACCGGTGCCGGTGCCGCCGCCCATGCCGCATGTCACGAAGACCATGTCGGCGCCCTGCAGGGCGCGGGAGACTTCATCGCGACTCTCTTCGATCGCCTGTCGGCCGATTTCAGGCCGCGCACCGGCGCCAAGTCCGCGCGTCAGCTTCTTGCCGATCTGGATCTTGATATCGGACTTCGAATTCAGGAGCGCCTGCGAGTCGGTGTTCACCGAGATGAACTCGACGCCCTCGAGGTGCTCTTCGATCATCCGGTTGACGGCGTTTCCGCCGCCGCCACCGACGCCGACGACCTTCATGCGCGCGTTCTGTGTCGCGCTTTCCTCGAACTCGAAGATCATTTCTGAGGACACTCCCGGTTCCGCTTGAGGAGAAGAGTTGGCGTTGGAGGGAGCCGTCGAAAAGCTGCGAAAATATACACCGAACTTCTCTGTGGACTACCCCCGTAAGTGACGATGTAGCAATGGAAAGGCTACTGTCGACTTTTCCACAATGGACGTCACGAGATCACGTTTTTGACACTAAGGAACTAGGGACTGGGAACCAGGGACTGGATCGTGGCTTTTGAACCAACTCGCAATGAATCGAGCGGCGTGGGACGGCGCCGACGAACATTGTGACTGATGAGCGAATCAGACTCGCCCAGCAATCACGAACGGCTGGAAGCGTGGAAGCAGGCGGTCGACCTGGTGGTCGAGTCCTATTCCATCGCTCGCTTGCTGCCGGTCGATGAGCGATTCGCACTCGCCGCACAGATTCGGCGTGCGGCGGCCTCGATCCCCGCAAACATCGCCGAGGGTTCGGCACGATCGAGTCCTCGAGAGCGATTGCGATATTTGAGCATCGCGCGCGGTGAGCTGAGCGAGCTTCGAACACACTTCACTGTGGCGG
>JBBTFS010000056.1:18773-49347 GCA_038060705.1 Gemmatimonadota bacterium | reverse complement strand
CCGCTGCCGACTCGCGTCTTCCGCGCCGACGAACCCGCGCCCAGCGCGATGCGACTCGCGCCGTACTGTGCGAGTCCCACCACCGTCGCGAAGCGCGGCGCTTCGACCGAATCCGCCAGTCCGCTGAGCTTCTCGGCCGGAACGCCGACGCGGACTCCGGTGCCAAAGACGTCGCCCGCCAGTTCCGCGCAGCCCTGCATCGCCGCCGCGCCGCCGGTGAGCACCACACCCGCGCTCAGCTTGCCCGCGTAGCCTGCGGTCGCCACCTCTGACTGAACGAGATTGAAGATCTCGTCCATGCGCTGATGGATGATGTGCGCCAGCAACTCGCGCGGGATCTGCCGGTCGCCCTGCGCCACCGTGCTCGGCAGTTGGATGACGTCGGCGGGGTCCACCAACGGCTCGTAGGCGCACCCGTAGCGCTCCTTGAGGCGCTCGGCGTCCCCTTGAGTGACCCCCAATCCGTGGACGATATCGCTCGTCACATTGTTGCCGCCGAACGCGATCGTGCCAAGGTGGCGGATCTTGCCCTCATGGAAGAGTGCCAGGTCGGTGGTGCCGGCACCCATCTCGACGAGCGCGACTCCCAGCTCTTTTTCGTCTTCGGTGAGCACCGCCAGCGCGCTGGCGAACGGCTCCAGGACCAGTTCGCGCACGGTGTAGCCCGCGCGCTCCACCGACTTGCGCAGGTTGAGCGCGGGGGAACTGCCGATGGTCACCAGGTACATCTCGGTTTCGAGACGCGTACCCGTCATGCCGATCGGGTCACGAATGCCCGCGTTCTTGTCCACCGCATATTCCTGGGGCAACGCGTGCAGGAGCTCGCGTTCGGTGGGGATCGCCACGGCCTTCGCGACTTCATTGGCGCGCTCCACGTCGGACCTGGCGATCTCTTCGCCACTGACGGCGACGATGCCCTTGCTGATCATCGCCTGCACGTGCTCGCCGGCGATCCCGGAGTACACGTCATGCACCTGCACGCCCGCCATGCGCTCGGCGTCCTGGATGGCTTTGCGGATCGAGCGCGTAGTCTCCTCGATGTCAGCTACCACGCCGCGGCGCATGCCCGTGGTGCGGGCCTGGCCGACGCCCAGCACCTTCACCACCGGATGCTTGGGGAGATCGCCGACCACCTCGCCGATGATGGCGGTGGTCTTGGCAGAGCCGATGTCCAACCCGGCAACGAGGCGATCGGGGTTCATTGGAAGCGTGCGATGACTTGGTCTCGGTAGCGAAGGTCCAGCTCGGTAGCGCGCAAACGCCGCCGCGCCAGGTCACGTTCGACAAACTCAAGATCAGTGAGTCGCTGCAAAGTAACGTCGGACATTGTCCTCACGGGAAGTGAGTCGAGAACAAAAGTGATTTCCCCCGGTCCCCCCTTCTGGATTTCGCTCAGCCGGCTGTACAGAGCCGGCGCACCGGTTCTCACCGCGCCAAGCAGTTTCAGCAGTGCGCTGTCGCGGGCAAAAAGGATCGGAACATCGACGTCGGCCACCGTCGGATCAATGGGCAGGACCACGGCGCGCTCGTCGTACGCGGAGAATCCGTTGTCGCCAGGCACCAGCGCCACGGGTGCATGCTCCACGATTCGCACCACGAGCGTTCCCGGCAGTTTGCGGCCGATGCTCACGTCGCGAACCAGCGGATGCGCGGCCACGCGGTCGCGTGCCGCCTCCGTGGGATCCCAAACGGAGACGGTGGTGTCAACGCGCAGGCGGGCGAGAATCTCCGCCGGGTCCAGGTATCTGGCGCCCACGACTTCGATGTGCCGCACGTGAAAGAAGTCCATGTGGCGCAGGATCTTTGGCGCCCACAGCGGCGACAGCAGCACCACGAACACCGCGGCCGCGATGGCCGCCGGCTTGGCGAGGCGGCGCCAGTGTCGGCGCGGCCGGTCCGAAGGATCGGGCGCGTCACCATCGTTTCGGGGCTTGCGCGACGCCCGGGTTGGCAGGTCCGACTTGTCGCTCACGCCGCGGCTCCCAGTTTCGCCAGCAATTCCGGGCCCGTGCGGGTGATGTCGCCGGCGCCCATCGTGATCACCACATCGCCGTCGCGGAGGCCCGACGCGAGAGCGGCCGCCAACTGAATCCGCTCCCCGCGCCATGCCAGCTTGGCTCGCGCCGGGCTCGCGCCGGCGACAATCAATTCGGAGGTCACGCCCGCAATCGGCTGTTCACGCGCGGGATAAATGTCGGTGAGGTAGATCGCGTCGCCCTCGGCCAGCGTCGCAGCGAATTCCGCCGCGAAATCGCGCGTGCGCGAGTACAGGTGCGGCTGGAAGGCGACGACGATACGGCGGCCGGGAAAACTGGTCCGTGCGGCCGAGATGGTTGCGTGGATCTCGGTCGGATGGTGCGCGTAGTCGTCGATGATGGTGACGCCGCGTGCGTCCCCGATCCGCTGAAAGCGGCGCTCCGTGCCGGCAAACCCGGCGAGCCCACGCGCCAGTCCGTCGAACGGCGCGCCAAGCACGAGCCCGGCCGCCAGCGCCGCCAGCGCGTTCAGGACGTTGTGCTGACCCGCCACGCTGAGCTGCACCGCGCCAAGCCGCTCACCGTCGTACTCGATGACGAACTCCGAGCCCGTTGCGGTGGCCCGAACGTCGCGCGCCACAAGGCGCGCATCGCGCGAGGTGATGCCGTAACGAATCACTTCACTGGACTCCGGCGTTGGCAGGCCGGACGCCCCCGCCTGGTCGCCGCACAGCACGATGGCGCGCGCGCGACGAATGAACTGCGCGAATGCCCGGCGGATGTCCTCCAGGTCGGAGTAAATGTCCAAGTGGTCGGCCTCGACGTTCGTGACCACGGCGACAGTCGGCGACAGCGCCAGAAACGAACGGTCGTACTCGTCGGCTTCCACCACGTACAAATCGTCGCGGCCGGGCAGGAAGTTGCCCTGCCACTTCGCGACGCGCGCGCCGACAAGTGCGCTGGGGTCGCGGCCGGCGCTGGCGAGCGCTTCCGCGGCCATCGCCGTCGTCGTGGACTTTCCATGGGTGCCGGCGACCGCAACGAGTTCCCTCCCCGAGGTCGCTTCGCCGAGCGCCTCCGCACGACGGACCACCGGGAGTCCCAGTTCCCGGGCGCGCTCGAGTTCCGGGTGGTCCTTGGGGACGGCAGAGGTCACGACGATCGCGCGAGCGCCGGCAACGTGCGACGGGTCGTGTCCGCGCTGCACCACGACGCCGCTCCGGAGCAGGTCCTCCCCGCCTTCACCACCGGCGTCGCACCCGGTGACTCGCATCCCGCGCCTCACGAACAACTCCGCGAGAGCACTCATGCCCGCGCCGACAACGCCGACGAAGTGGATGGGTCGTTGATCCGAGGGATCGAGAAGCACGATGGGGAAAATGTACTCGGCCGCGCTCCTTCGCAGAGCGCTACAGCAGAGCCACGATCCGGCGCGCGATTTCAGCCGCGGCGTTGGGACGCGCGCGCCGCGCCGCGGCGCGTTTCAGGCCATCCATGCGCGCCGCGTCACTCAGCGTCGCGTTCACGGTAGCCGAGAGTGTCGTCGCTGACAGTTTCGCTTGCGGCAGGTGAATCGCGGCGCCCGCCTGCTCGAGCGCAACGGCATTCAGTGTCTGATGGTCTGCCGCCGCGGTCGGCAGCGGCACCAGGACGGACGGAATGTTCCACGCCATCAGTTCGGCGACAGTGCTGGTACCGGCGCGCGTGACGGCCAGGTCACTTGCGGCGTAGGCGTCCGCGATCGGTGAGAGGTAAGCGCGCACGCAGACACGATCGCTCTCGATCGAGGAGTACTGGTCGAACGTCTTGCGTCCGGTGCCCCAGATGAGGTGCACGCGATTCGGCAACCCGCCCTGCACCCACGCACGCACGGCGTTGTTAATGGCGGCGGAACCCTGGCTTCCGCCGTACACAAGCACTACCTGCGCGTCCGGCGGAAGGCGCCACGCTTGAAGCGCGGCCGCGCGCTCGGGCCGAGAGTGCGGCGGCGGCTCGATGGGCGCGCCCGTGTCGACGAGCGCGTCCGGTGACCGCGCACGCAGATGTAGGGCCGATTCCGGAAACGACAGGTACACCTCGCGTGCCCAGCGGCTGAACAGCCGAGCCGTGAGACTGGGCAGCGCGTCGCCGGTTTGTTCGACCATGGGTATCGCGTGAGCCACGGCGTACGCGAGCGTGGCAACAGCCGCGTATCCGCCGGTACCCACGACCAACGCCGGACGCTCCTCCTTCATCAGTCGGCCGATGGCGCCCCAGGCGGTGATCATCCCGACCGCGGTGCGCCAGTTGTTCCACACGTCGCGCCGGTACAGCGGGTGCAGGTCGAGCAGCAGGTGCGGGTAGCCCGTGCCGGGAAGGACATCGGGCTCGATGCCGCGGCGCGCGCCAATGAAGAACGGTTTGATGTCTGGACGGAGGCGCTGCACCGCGCGAGCGATGGCGATGCCGGGGTACAGGTGACCGCCGGTGCCGCCGCCCGCGAAGAGAATCCTCATGCCGGCGCGGCGAGCGGATTGGAGGCCCGCACGGCCACCACGCGCTCCTTCACGCTCCCGATGTTCACGAGCACGCCGGTGAGGAACATCGTGAGCACCAGGTTGGAACGACCGTACGACACGAACGGCAGCGTGAGTCCCGTGGTCGGCAACAGGCCCACGACGACGCCGATGTGCAAATACGCGGTGAGCACCGTCGTGAAGGTGAGCCCGACCGCCAATAGCTGCGTGAATTGCGACCGCGCATTGCGCGCGACGCGGAATCCGAATAGCGCGTATGCTCCGAACATCAGCGTGAGCGCGAGCAGGCCCACAAAACCCCATTCCTCGCCGATGTTACTGGCAATGAAATCGCTGTGCTGGTACGGCAGGAAGCCGTACTGTTGGCGCCCCTGCCCGAACCCTGTGCCCGTCAGGCCACCGGAGCCGACTGCCAGCAAGGACTGGCGCAACTGGTAACTGATCGCCGCGGGCGCCGTGCCCGGGTCGAGGAACGACGTGAGACGCAGCGCCGCGTACTGCAGGCGCTCGATTTCACGGAACAGCAACGGCATGCCCATCGCACCCAGCAGAACGAAATGGCCGACGCGGGCGCCGGCGGCGAAGAGCACGATCGCCATGAGCAGCGCGTACAGCATCGCGACGGACAGGTCGGGCTCGGCGGCCACCAGCACACACAGCGCCAACAGCACCACCAAAAAGGGCACGATGCCCTTCGAGAATCGCCGGAGCTGGTCGCCCTTCTTCACCACCAGCATCGCGGTCCAGACCACCACGACGAACTTGCCCAGCTCCGACGGCTGCAGCGACGTCCGGAACAGAAAACGCTTGGAGCCGTTGTAGCGCGGGGCGATGCTGTCCGGCAGCACCAGCGTCGCGAACAGCATCACCAGCACGACCCACAACATCGGCCAGGCCCATTCGCGCCAGCGGTCCGCGTCGAACTTCGCCGCGAACATGAATGCGATGGCACCGACCACGGCGCCCGTTCCCTGGCTGGCCAAGTAGTACCAGCCCGACAGGCCCTTCCCGGTCGCGACGATGGCGCTGGCGCTGTAGAGCACCGCGAGGCCGACCAGCAGCAGGCACGCCGAGATGAAGACGACCGTGCGCGCCTCGGCGCCCATGCGCCACCGCTCGCGGTCAAATGGCCGTGCCGACGCCCGGGGTGCGGTCGCAGTCGCGGTCGCGACTCTCATAGGGCGGCGACGAGTCGCTTGAACTCGCTCCCGCGTGCCTCGTAGTTGGCGAACATGTCGAAACTGGAACAGGCCGGCGACAGGAGAACCGCATCCCCGCGTGCGGCGCGCCGCCGGGCGCGCTCCACGACGTCAGCAAACGTGCTGCCGCCCTGCTCGACGGTTACGATGCCCTTGAGGTCACGCGTGATCTCCGGCGCCGCCTCGCCGTAAGCGACCACGGCCTTGACCGTCCGGCGCAGTTCTGGCTCGAGCGCCGCGTACGACGCGCCCTTGTGGCGACCTCCCGCCAACAACACCGTGGGCCTCGTCATGGCGCGCAGCGCCACCAGCGTGGATGCGACGTTCGTCGACTTGGAGTCGTTGATCCACACGACGCCGTCGTGATCCGCGGCGATCTCGATGCGATGCTCCAGTGCGCGGAACGACCGCAATCCATCGGCGAGGATGCGCGACGCATCGTCCGTCCGGTGGTCGGGCGATGCCAGCATCACGGCCAGCGTGGCGCACAGCGCATTGGCGACGTTGTGGTCACCGAGGAGCTTGAATTCCTCGCGCCGGATGAGCCGCGCCCCGAGCACCACCAACTGGCCTGCGACGCGATCGTAGTGCGCGTCCGAACGTCCGGCCGTGGAGAATCCGGTGCGGATGCCGGCGGCGTCCGCCATCATTGCCATCGCCGCCGCATCGTCGGCGTTCGCCACCCAGTTGGACGCCGAGCCGGCATTGCGGAAGAGCAGACGCTTGTCTCCGTAGTACGCGTCGACGTCCGGGTATCGATCGAGATGGTTGGGCGAGAGATTCGTCAGCACGCCCACCACCGGCCGCACGCTCGGCGTGCAGTGCAGCTGGTACGACGATAGTTCCAGCGCGACCCACGGCGCCGGCTCCGGCTCGAGCGCCAGCGCCGACAACGGCGTACCGATGTTGCCAGCGGCCACGGCGCGATGCTCCAGCGCGCGCAGGAGGTGCGCTACGATCGCGGTCGTGGTGGTCTTGCCGTTGGTGCCGGTCACCGCGATGTACTTCGTGTTGGGCATGAAGCGCAGCGCGATCTCCACTTCGCTCACCACGTCGACCCCCGCCTGCGTCGCCGCCGCGATCGCCGGGATGTCGGGCGGCACGCCCGGGCTGACAACCACGAGCGACGAACGCGCCACGCGCGTCACGTCGTGCTTGCCGAGTCCAACATCGACACCTTCGCGCTCGAGCGCCGCGCCGATGCGTTCCAGCTCCGGCGTGCGCGACGCATCGGACGCGTACACGAGATTCCCCGTGCGCACGAGCAGCGTCGCGACCGAGGAGCCGCTCTTCCCCAGCCCGATGACCGCGATTTCGTGCCGGAGCCATTCGGGCTGCATCGCCGGCTCCGAAACACGGGGCTTGATCATGTCAGCGCAGCTTGAGCGTGCTCAAGGCGAGGACGGCAAAGAGAATGCCGATGATCCAGAAGCGGACCACCACCTGCGTTTCGTGCCAGCCCCTGAGTTCGAAGTGGTGATGAATCGGGGCGCGCAGAAACACGCGATGCGTCTTGGCGTACTCCAGTCCATGGCGGCGCCGACGATACCGGAACACCGAGCGCTGGATCATGACCGACAGCGTCTCTGCCATGAACACGAACCCGACGAACACCAGCAGGAACTCCGACTTGAGCAGGATGGCGACCGCGCCAAGTCCGCCACCAAGAGCCAGCGCGCCCGTGTCGCCCATGAACACCTGGGCCGGATACGCGTTGTACCACAGGAAGCCGATGAGCGCGCCCACCATGGCGGCGCAGAAGATCGTCAACTCGCCGGCGCCGGAGAGGTAGAAGATGCCCAGATACCGGCTGGTATCGGTGCGGCCGATGACGTAGGCAAACACGGCGAGCGTCGCAAACGCGATGGCGCTCAGTCCGGCCGCCAGCCCGTCCAGTCCGTCGGTGAGATTCACCGCGTTGCTCACGCCCACCAGTATGAACGTGGTGAACACCACGTAGATCCACTCAAGCCACGGGACCAGCGGCAGGACCAGCACGTACTTGTAGAACGGGAGGGTCGTCGACGCGCCGGGCAGGCTGCTGGACAGCGGATACTTCCACAGGAACCAGCCCAGCAGCACCCCGATGGTCACCTGCCCCGCCAGTTTGTATCGCTCCACCAGTCCCTCGTTCTTCTCGCCCGCGCGTTTTTGTTTGAGCTTGA
Source organism: Gemmatimonadota bacterium (assembly GCA_038060705.1). Lineage (GTDB taxonomy): Bacteria > Gemmatimonadota > Gemmatimonadetes > Gemmatimonadales > Gemmatimonadaceae > DASPMP01. Next base: position 41,491 of record JBBTFS010000056.1, on the reverse strand, counting down.
GCGTGTCGTCCAACAAGCCGATGGCGCCCATGCCGACGGTGACCGCGAGCGCCAGCCACGTGTACTTGCTGTTAAGTCGCGTCCACAGTACGACCGACGGAATGGCGCACAGCAGGATGATCAGGCCGCCCATCGTGGGCGTTTCGCTCTTGGCCTGGTGCGAGTCCGGCGTGCCGGCGCGGACCACCTGGTGAAACGCCCGCTCGCGCAGCTGCCGCACGATCCAGGGACCGATGATGAAGGCCAGCAGTAGCGACGTCACCGCGGCTCCGGCCGCGCGAAACGTGATGTAGTTGAAGACGTTCAGGACGGTGAATTCCCGAACGAGGGGCACAAAGAAGTAGTAGAGCACGATTGAACCTAGGCGCCGTCCTGTGCCCAGCGTGTGATGTGCGGTACGAGACGCTCCAGCCGAACGCCACGCGAACCCTTGAGCAGAATAACGGCGTCGGGCATGAGACGCGATGCAAGCAGCGCCCAGACGGCTTCCGCGTCAGCCGCGGACACGACGCGCGCCGCCGGTGCGCCGACGCGCACCAGCGCCGCGGCAAACTCACCAACGCCCGCGATGAGTTCGATGCCGGCGTCCACTGCGCGACGCGCGATCTCGTCGTGCAGGGCGGGCGTCGCCGCGCCGAGCTCGAGCATCGACCCCAGGACGGCGACGCGCTGCCGCCCGGCGCCCGCGTCCACCAGCATGTCGATCGCCGCTCGCGCCGAGCCGGGGTTCGAGTTGTAGGCGTCGTTGATGAGCATGGCCCGGCCGACCTGCTCCACGTTGCTGCGCATCGGCGGCGGCGTCATGCCCGCGATGCCCCGCGCCGCATCCTCGATGCTGATGCCGGCTTCGCGCGCCACCGCGAGCGCCAAGGTCGCGTTCCGCACATTGTGCGCACCTCGCAGCGGCACCACCACGTCCACGCCGTCCACGGTGAGGCGGCCACGCCCGTCCGCGTCAATCGACCAATGCTCCACCGCCAAGTCGCCGCCATCCACGCCGGCGACCACCACGCGCTTGGCGCGCGGACGCGCCGCGGCAACCACTTCCGGCTGGCCGGCAGGCGCCACAACGACAGCGACGCCCTCGCAGCCCGACATCTCCTCACGCATGACGCCCGCGAGATTGCCCAACCCCTCCAGGTGTTCTTCCGCGATCGACGTGACGACCACGATGTTGGGCTCCACGAACGCGCGCAGCGCCGCGATCTCGCCCGGCTGGTTGGTACCCATCTCGACCACTGCGATGTCGGCGTGATCCGGGATGGCGAGGAGAGTCAGCGGAACGCCGACGAGATTGTTGAGGTTCCCCGTGGTGGCGTGCACTTCGAGCCGGCTCTCCAGCGCGGCACGGACCAGTTCTTTGGTGCTCGTCTTGCCGTTGGTGCCAATGACGGCGACGACCGGCCCGTTCCACGCACGCCGCCGATAGCGGCCCAGCGCGCCGAGCGCGGAGCGCGTGTCGCGCACGTGATACACCGGAACGCCGATGCCTTTGGCCGCCTCGACGCGAGACACGACGACGGCCGCGGCGCCTGCGCGCAGGGCGTCGGCAAGGAAGTCATGGGCGTCGAAGCGATCACCGGCGAGCGCGACAAACAGGTCGCCCGACTGCAGCGTGCGCGTGTCGGTCCACACGCGGCCGAACGCGTGCGTGCCGCGTGGCGGCGGCGATACCGCGTCCGTCTGCAGCGCGTCGGCCACGCGGTCCATGGTCCAGAAGGACGCCGCGCCCGGCGGCGCAGCCTTGAGCACCGGTCCGCGCGCTTCGATACTCATGCGCGGGCCCGCGCGAGTTCCGCCACGATCCGCTTTTCGTCGAACGGCAGTTTCTCGGTGCCGCGCACCTGATACGTCTCGTGGCCCTTGCCGGCGAGCACGATCACGTCGTCGCTCTTCGCCAGCGCCAGGGCGCGAGCGATGGCCTCGCGGCGGTCTTCGATGCGCCCGTGTTCCCCGCGCGTCATGCCTGCCTCGATGTCATCAAGGATCCGTTCAGGATCCTCCGTGCGCGGGTTGTCGCTGGTCACGATCACGATGTCGGCCAGCCGCTCGGCGATCCCGCCCATCAGTGGTCGCTTGCCCTTGTCCCGGTCGCCGCCGGCGCCAAACACCACAATGAGCCGACCGCGCGTGAACGGGCGCACCGCGCGCAAGGCGCGCTCCAACGCATCCGGCGTGTGCGCGTAGTCGCGCAGTACCGTGGGCTCCCGGTGAATGACTTCGAGGCGACCCGGGGTCTGCGGCACCGACGCCAGGCGCCGGGCGATCGCGTCCAACGGCAGGCCCGTGGCATACGCGGCGGCAGCAGCACCCAGCGCGTTCGCGACGTTGAAGTCGCCAACCAACGGCAGTACCACGTCATAGGTGGCGCGCGCGGCAACAAGGGTAAACCGGGTCCCGGTCGAGTTGAACCGTGCGCCGCGCGCGCCGAAGTCGGCACGGCCCCTGGTTCCGAACGTGCATCGCTTTGCAGCCCGGAGCGAGCGCCACGCCGGATCCTCGGCGTTCACGACCAGCGTCCCCTCTGGCGCGAGTTGATCCACCAGGCGCGCCTTTGCGCTGCGATACGCCGTCATGGAGCCATGATAATCGAGGTGGTCGCGCGTGAGGTTCGTGAAGACTACCGCCTCGAACGTCAGGGCGTCCACCCGATGTTGATCCAGCGCATGGGACGACACCTCCATCGCCACGCTGCGCACTCCGGCATCCACCAGCCGCCGCAATCCGGCCTGCAGTTCGACTGGGCCAGGGGTGGTGAGCCCGCTCGTGTCCGGCAGCGGAGTGCCGCCGCTCCCCACCAGGACGCCAACGGTCCCCACGGACGCTGCCCGCGCGCCGGGTTCGTCCAGCAAATGCCGTATGATGTGAACCGTCGTCGACTTGCCGTTCGTTCCGGTGACGCCCAGGAGACGCAGGCGCTTGGCGGGCCAATCGTACGCCGCCGCCGCCACGATTGGCGCGGCCAGCCGGCCATCGCTCACGACCAACGCGGGCAACGCCGTCCGCGACGCATCCTCGACGACCGCGGCCGCGGCACCGGCCGCCCGGGCGCGCTCGAGATAGTTGTGGCCGTCACGTTCGCTGCCCTTCACGGCGACGAACAGGCTGGCGCGATGAACTCGGCGGCTATCGTCGTCCACGGACGTCACCCAATCCGGCAACGCGCCACGCACTTCAACGAGCAGGTTCGCCGAGGCGAGCGCCATGGCGATCCGCTCGGTGGGGATCAGCATCGTCAGTGATCGAGTCTCAGCCGGACCAACGAACCGGCGTCCACCAGCGACCCGCGCGGCGGCTGTGTCTCACCCGACGGCCCGGCTCGGGCAAGTTGCACGCGCAGTCCGGCGCCGTGCAGTGAGCGCACCGCATCACGCAGCGGCAGTCCGCGCACATCGGGCACGGGCCGCGGCGCCTTGGGCGCACGCTTCACCGACGGCTTGGACGGCAGGTCGAGCACCACCGGCTTTGCCAACGGATCCGGCTCGGCGCGCCGCGGCGCCGCTGAGCGCGTAGTGGTCGCCACCGTCGTGCGGGCCGGCGAGCCCTTCGCCGCCGGTGCGGCAGCGACGCGCATCGGCGAGGCGAGTTTACCGCGATCCAGCGCCGCATCGCGCGCGGCGAGCGCTGCCTGGAGAATCGTCTTGGTCATCGGCGCCGCGGTGCGGCCGCCGTAGAAGTCTTCCTTGGGATTCACGAGCTTGACGACGATCACGAGTTGCGGCGCATCCGCCGGGAACACACCCACGAAATTCGGATTGTATTGTCGAGCCACATACCGACCCTTCACCGTCCGGCGCGGTGTGCCTGTCTTGCCGGCGAGCGAGAACGTCGCGAGGTCGGCGTCCACGGCGGTGCCGCGATCCACGACGCCGGTCATCAGCACCCGCATCGTCCTGGCAAGTTCTGGGGACAGCACGCGGCGCACCACGCGGCGCTGATGGCGAAACACCACCTCGCCCGTCGGACTGCGAATCTCCTTGATCACGGCCGGTTCGATCAACTCACCGCCGTTCGCCATCACGGCGTACGACAGCGCCAGTTGCAGCGGCGTCACCGCCAGTTCGTAGCCCATCGCCAACGACGCTTGCGACTGCCTGGACCAGACGGCGGGCGGACGCAGGGTACCGGCGGCTTCGGCGGAGTACGGCAAGCCCGTCGCCGTTCCGAGCCCGAAGTCGCGCAAGGTCTCGAATTCCTGGCGCGGCGTGAGCCGGTCGGCGAACTGCACGATGCCGATGTTGCTGGAATACCGGATCACGTCGGTGAGCGAGAGCATCGGCGGCGTGGGGCCCTCGTGCGGCTCGTCGTGAATCGTGCGGCCGTGCAGCGTGTACTGGCCACCGCGTGTCGGCACGATGTCGGACGTGCGAGCGAGCCCGCGCGCCAGCAGCCCCGCCGCGATGAGCGGCTTCACCGTCGATCCCGGCTCGAATGGCTCGGTCACCGCCGTCACCGACGGCGCCGCCACGCCGTTGCGCTGGCCGGCGATTGCCAGCAGTTCCCCGCTGCGCGGATCCATGATCACGATATCGCCGCCCTCGGCGTCGAGCCGCGCCACCGCGTCGGCCAGCGTGCGCTCCGCGATCTCCTGGAGTTCCTGATTGATCGTGAGCGACACGGAGTGCCCCGGCGTCGGCGCCTGTCCCGGCTGTGTGGGCGAGGCGAAGCTGCGGCCGCGCGCGTCGCGCATCAGCTGCGTTGCCCCACTGGTCCCGCGCAGCAGCGAGTCGAGCGTGGACTCGAGCCCGTCGATGCCCCGGCCCTCTACCACCCGCCCGAGCAGCGGCTGGAGCCCGGGCGACATCGAGTACGAGCGATCCGCCTGTGGCGTGGTGTAGACGCCGCGCATTGCGGTAATCGCCGCCACTTCTTCGGCAATGAACCGTCCCGGCAGCACGACCCACGCCCGGTTTGTGTCGCCGGCGCGCTCCACCCAGGCCGGATCCACCTTGGCGGCCGCCAACGCGCGGCGCAGTGCTCGCGCGTCCCGCACCTCCCGCGGGGCGATCTCCAGCTTCACCACGTCGCGCGTCGAGGCCAGCACGTGGCCGCCGGCATCGAGGATCGCCCCGCGCGGCGCAGGAACCTCGCGCGCCGTGAAGTGCTGCCGTTCGGCGAGCTTGCCCCACGCCCGCCCCTGCACCAGCTGCACATGCGCCGCCTTGGCGATCACGGCCAGGGCGAGAACGGCAAGTGCCGTGTGGACGAGACCGATCCGGCGCAACCGGTTCATTCCGGCTTCCGCGGCAGAATGATCACTTGGCTGTCCGACGGCACATACATATGTAGGCGCTTCTCCGCGATCGGGACCAGCCGCGCACGGCTGGACGCGTCGCGAATGTCCGTCTCCACCTTGATGCGCGCCGCCGCAATAGCGTCGCGCTGATTCTCGAGTTTGCGAAGTTCCGTGGCCACGTTGATTCCGAACGTCCTCCGGGCAATGACGCCTATCGCCACCACGACGAAACCGAGAAGGACGATAATCACGCGCGTGCGCATGCCCATGGCCGACTTGGCCGACTTGGCCGACGCGCCCCGGCCGGACTTCACGCTGCTCGCCATGCGCGAAGTTTGGCACTGCGCGCGCGTGGATTCGCTGATACCTCGGCGTCGCTGGGCACGATCGCCCGCCGCGTAATTGTCTCGCCCAAGGCGTAGCCGCGGCAGGTGCATTTCGGCTGTTTCGGCGGACACACGCACTCCGCGCTCCAGTCCCGGAACGTGTGCTTCACCAGGCGGTCTTCGCCGGAGTGGTACGTGATCACCGCCAGGACGCCATGCGGCGTCAGCCGGTCGCGGAGCGCCGGGAGTGCGCGTGTCAGGCCCGCGATCTCGTCGTTCACGGCGATGCGCACCGCCTGAAAGAGCCGCGCGAATTCTCCCGGACCCGTGCGGGGGCCGAGTGTTTCGCGAATCGCGCCCACCAAGTCGTCGCTGACGGCGAAACGGGCGTTGGCCCGGCGCTTGACGATGACGCGCGCCAGGCGGCCGGCGCGCGGCTCGTCGCCGTAGGCTTTGAAGATGTGCGTGAGATCGGCTTCGTCCGCCGTGTTTAGCAGTTCGGCGGCGGACAGCTGCGCCTGTCCCATGCGCATGTCCAGCGGCGCGCCTTCGCGGAATGAAAAGCCGCGTTCCGATGTGTCGATCTGGTGCGACGAGATGCCGAGATCCAGCAGGACTCCGTCGAACCGCTCGGCGCCCAGCAGTCCGGAGTCTGCGGCGTCGGCGTAGTTGACGAGCTCGGCGCGAAATCGCCCGCCGCGTTCGTGCGATTCGAGTCGCGCGCGCGCCGCGGCGATCGCGTCCGGATCGCGATCCAGGCCCACCACGGTCTTCCCCGCGTGGAGCAGGAGCTCGCTGTGGCCGCCGCCGCCAAGGGTGCCGTCGAGGACACGCGTCGCGTCGCGGAGGAGTTCGACCACCTGGTCCGCGAGGACTGGCGTGTGATACGCGACGGCCGGCATGTCCTTCATTCTATCCAGTGTGGCAAGCCGGTGACGCCGGGCATGAAAAAACGGCCCGTGAGCGTTGAGCTCACGGGCCGTCCCTGTCTTCGTGGCAGCTTATCGCGGCGCGGGACCGCAGTAGGCGTTTGTCATCTGCTCGGCAGCAGCAGACACCTGCGGCGCGAATCCCAGAATCTGCTGCGCGGTTGGCGGACTCACCGAACCACCCCGAGGCATGTTCGTCATCGCGAGCAGCATCATTTCGGTAGCTCGCTTGGCGAGCTCGCACGCCATCGCACGGGCCGCCGCTTGAGTCTGCCGCTGCTGTCGCGACGGGGTCCCTTTCGTTGACGGTACGCTTGCGGCGCCCGAAGCCTGCGCGCCGTTGACGGCAGCCAAGCCGATCTGGAACGAGGACACGCCGACGAAGAAATATGCCTGCGGCGTCGAGTTCATTTTGTCAGCTTCCTGCGCCAATGACAGCGTCGCTTCGTAGTCGGCTGTCGCCTGCGCGCGCTTCGCCGCGTTCAGGGTGTCGGCCCTGGCGATCGAGTCACTCGCCGCCGCCTTCTGGTAAGCGGCTTGTGTCGGCGCCAGGAGGAACTGACCCCACGTCGCTTTTGGCTCGCCCGCGTCGACCGCGCGACGCGCAACCGCGATGGCGCTGTCGTTCATTTTCTGGTCGAGGTACAGCTGGCCGAGCATGACTGTGGCGCTCGGGTACTTCGCATTGAGGACGAGCAGCCGCGACAACGACTGCGACGCGCCCTGAATCTGCCCCGCACTGCGCTCCTGACGTGCCTTGTACCACCAAAAATCTTGATTGGTCGGGTACTTCTGCACCGCCCGAGTCGTCCACTCGACGCCCTTCTGCGGCGTCGTCTGCATCGCCGCGGCGACCTGGCGGAAGTAGTAGGTGCTGTCACCAAGCGTCGTGTCGGCCTTCACCATCTCCTCACCGGCAACGAGGGCGCGCTCGAGCTTGCCCGGCTTGCTGGCGCCATCCGCTACTGCCGCGTCTGCCATCATCAACTGCCAACGCGTGCGAAGCATCGGCGGGTCACCCGGATTCTGCCTGAGCAACTCGTCCACGATCGGGATGGCTTTGGCCGGCTGACCCAGCTTGGCCAGCTCCGAGATGACCTGTCCCTGCAAGCTCTGGTTGAACGGTTCGATCGCGAGGAGCGCGACGAGCAGGCGCACGGTCTGCTCGCGGTACTGCTGCGACTTGACCGTGTCCCGCTCGGCGTCCGCTTTGTCCTTGTAGGCCTGCACCGCGAACTTCATCGCGAGCGAGCTCTTGGGGTCCAGCTTGCGGATCTCGTCGGTGATGCGAATGACGGAGTCCGGCATATTGTTCGCTTGGAACGCGTTCGCCAGGCACAACCGCGCGATGACCGCGTTCGCGTATTTCTGGATGCCGGCGTTCGCGGCGGCAATGGCCTTGTCGATCGCGCCCGGGTTGACCACCACGCTGTTTTGGTCGAGTGCGGAACGAATGTGGTTCTTGCACGCACGCTCATCCGGCAGCTGCTTTCGCGCGTCCATGGCGGACCGCTCGACCTGGCGGGCGGCATCGTTCAAGCTACCCGTCTCGATGACGGGCAGCGGTTGTCCGACGCTCGGATCCACCGCGAGCAGCATGCGCGGTTCTATGTGAAACGCGCCGGAAGCGGTCTTTCTCACTTCGCCCCCGATGAGGTCGTCGGCACGCAACCCCTTCGCCAGCTCCTTGAGGTCCGTGCTGCCAAGCGACGAATCGGCCTTGTAACCGCTCGACTCCAGGAAGTTCACCATCTGCTCGCGCGGAATGATGTACAGCTGCCGCGGATTCATCTGGCTGGTGAACCGTTGGCGCACTGCATCGGCCACTTCCACGCCCAGGGCGCGCGTCGGACTCTGGAACACCACGACGAGGAGTCGCGGCGTTTCCGGGCCCGGCAGGTTGCGATTCTGCGATTCACCCAGGGAGGGCGTGCCCGCAATTCCGAGACCCAGCGCGACAGCGTTCAGTGCACGTCGCAGCATCAGTATCACGATTCCAATCCTCCAGCGGTAGTCAGATATACCCGTCGTCGTCGGGCGGGTTCCTGCGAGTCATGTCGTCGAGTGGGCGAAGAGGGACTCGAACCCCCGACTTCCTGCGTGTAAGGCAGGCGCTCTAACCAACTGAGCTATTCGCCCCCAATGCAGGACCCACCGAACGAGCGACTACGAACGCAGTATGGCGAGCGGGACCAAGACAACGTAGCCGGTCACGAGCAGCACCGGTGCGAGAGTCTCCCCGCCGCGCGCGAGATCCGCGTAGCCCGCGGCAATTGCAAGCACGGTGACTCCCCACCAGAGCAACGCACGGGACCGGTTCGAAACCTTGGCGTCTGTCATCAGAGACGGGTAGGATACCCGACGTTGAAAACAGTGTCAACGTGGCCCCGCATCGAAAGTTAGGATTGGATTAAAGGCCCGAGATCAGGTCGTCGATGGCAGACCGCTCCGCCTTCTCGGCGATGGCGTCCGCCTCGCGCATTTTTTCGAGCCGCTGCCGGTCCCGCCGGCGGCGCGCGATGTAGAAAGGCGTCAGGACGAAGAGGAGCAGGAGGCCGGCCAGCGCCAAGTTGCTGGCCAGGGCCAGGCCGCCGTACTGCCGCCGGGTGTGGCGCCGCCACTCGCCCTCGAATCCCGACAAGGTGACGCCGTACGCTTGTCGCATGGCGCGCTCCATCGTGGTGCGACGCCAGTACCCGAGAAACAGGCTCATCCCGTGCGGACCGCCCATCCGCGACAATTCAGACACAGCGCTGTAGGCGAGCGCATATGCGGATTGCGCGGCTGTCGCCCCTCCCCCGAACGAATCTTCGAGCTCGTGCAGTGTCGGCATGCCGCGTAACGCCAAGGCCACGTTGGTTGCCAGGATTTCCTGCCGGCCCCATTCGCCGGCGGCGAAGCTGGCGTAGCCCTCATCGAACCAGCGGGGAGTGCGATTGCCGAGGAACTCGAACAACGCGAGATGTGCGAGCTCGTGGCGCAACACGTCCACAGGATTCCCGGCGTCGGAGCCGGCGCCCTGTCCCTGAATCACGATGCGCCGCGACTCCGGGAACGCCACAGCGCTGCCCCATTCCGGCGCCACGTCGCCGACCAAGTCGCGGAAGCGGCGGCGATCCGGCGCGATGGTGATGATGACTTTCTGCGCCGAACGCGGCAGCCCGGGAAACGTGTCGGTCGCCAGCGACCGCTGGGCCAGGACACCGGCGAGCTGACGGTCCTGCGGCGAGAAGAAGAAGGTGAGGCGGCCGCGGTCCAAGCGCTCCTGCGCCGGCAGAGAGGAGAGAGGAGCGAGGAGAGCGGAGATGGCGATCAGGGCTGGCACGATGAGCCGCGAACCGCCGTTGTACCTCCTCTCCCCTCCCTCCTCCCTCCTCCCTGCTGTAATCAGGGTTCTCCCCCTTCCTCCACGGTCTTCAGCGCGGCAGCGCACTTCTTGCCCCACGGGTTGAACTTGTTGGCCGCGAAGCCGTCCTTCCACGTCTTCATGCCCTCGTCCTGCTGCCCATTGAACCAAAACGCCTTCCCCAATTCGTAGTACGCCTCGATCAGGTTGGGGCCAAGCGCGATGGTCTTCTGGAAGAACGTTTGCGCATCCTCAAACATGTCACGCTCGAGATACACGAGTCCCAGATAGAAGTGCGCGTACAGCGTCGCCTTCTTGTCATTGTCCAAGCGGATGGCGCGGGACAAGTGCTCGATGGCCTCGTTCCAGATCTTCTTCTTGAGGCAGATGTAGCCGACGTTGATGCGCGCCAGTGAATTCTGCGGCTCGCGCGTGAGGACCTTCTGGAACCACAACAGCGCGTCGTCGTACTTCTCCTGGAGCATTTGGGCCCACCCCAGCAGCGCCTCGCTTTGCGGATCGTTGGGCGACAGTTCGATGGCCCGCTTGAGCGCCTGCTCGGCGGCCTCGTAATCGCCCAGCGAGAGGCGGCTCCAGCCCTTCTCGATGAACGTGGATGCGCCGATGTGATCGGCGTGCACCACGGGCGCATCGCCGCTGAACTGCGGCGCCAGGGACTGACCCGCCTGCAGCGACTTCCACTTCTCCACCATGTTCTTCACGTCGTCCTTCAGCGCCGTGAGTTCCGCCATCTCCGTTTCGATGAGACGGTAGAACGTGATGATGTCCCCCTTGAGCGAGTCAAAGTCCACGCCGGGCGCTTCGAGCTTGCCGTCGAGGGACTTCAGGGTGGCGCGGTGGGTGGCGATGTTCGTCGACATGTGCCGAATCTGGGCGATGGGCGCGGTCAGCGCGACTGTTTGAGTGATGCGAGGTTGGCACGAACCGCGGCGTTGCCGGGATCCAGCGCAATCGCCTTGGTCCAGTACTTCGCGGCGCCGTCGCTGTCCTGGCGCGCATGACGGATGTGTCCGAGCTTCGCGTAGACGTCGGACCCGAGTTCAGGATCGGCCTTCACGGCGCGCTCGAACGCGGCCAGCGCATCGTCATGCCGATTTGCGCGGAAGTACAGGTCGCCGACGTTCTTGTGCAATTGCGGCATCGCCGGGTCCTCCGTGAGACCATGTTCGGCAGCGGCCAGCGCCTCGTCGTACGCACCGCGGTGTTCCAGCAGCGCCGCGAGGTTGTTGTGGAGCGCCGCGGTGCCGCGGATGTTCCGGGACAGACCTTCGTTCAACAGCGACTCCGCGCGCGGCAGGTCGCCCAGCAACGCCGCGGCCAGCGACGCGTAGTGGAACCACGCGATGGACGGCGTCTCTGACCAGAGCGGCTTGGCCGCCGCCAGCGCACGGTCGGCAGCCTGCAGGTCCCCGGCTTTCAGCGAAACGATGCCGATGGACGTCTGGACGCGCGCGTCCTGCGCGCCGCCGCGCTTGGTGGCGTCCTGCAGCGCCGACAGGGCCTCGGGGTACTTGCCCACACGCTCGAGCGCGATGGCAAGGTTGTGGAACGTCGACGCCTTGGCCCCGGGCTTCGCGACCGCGTCCTGCAAGACGGTGATGGCGTCCTGCCACTTGCTTTGGCGCATCAGCACCAGGCCCATGCGGAAGCGTACCGTGCCGTCGTCCTTGTTGAGATCCAACACCTGCTGGAACTCACGCAGTGCGTCGTCCAGCATGCCGGTGCGATAGAACGCGAGCCCGAGGTTGCGATGCTCGTCTTCCTTGCCCTCCGGGATCGCCTGGACGTTCATCCGGCTCTTGCGGCCAACGCGATGCACCAGGCCGGCGGAGACGAGACCGTACAGGGCCTTGCCGACGTCGAATTCGACGAGCCCGGACGCTTCAATGATGGCGGTGACGTCGCGTCGGCCATCCACGTGCTGGAGGACGGTCTGCTGCTCCGTGGTGAGCGGCAGGTCCGACGCGGCCAGCTTGCGCCAGTCAGCATCGAACACCATGTCGAAGCTCGGGATCTTCTTTTCGATCAGGCTCCACTCGTCCACCCGCCGCGCGCCCTCGAGCAACAGCGATTCCGGATTGATGGAGACGAGCAGGTCCTGCCGCTCCGGATGCACCTCGGCTTCGAAGTTGAACGTGCCCTCGTTCCACGTGAACAGGAGGTACACGGCCTCTTCGATCTGTACGCGCACGTGCTCGTGCAACGCTTCGCGCGTGATGAAACCCAGATCCACGAGCAGGTCGCCGACGCGCTTGTCGCGGTGCTTGGCCTGGGCGTCGATGGCCTGCTGCAGCTGCTCGGTGGTGATCGAGCCCGCCTTGACCAGCAGGTCGCCGATGCGGTCGCGGCGGTTGACGATCGACGCGTACGAGATGCGGCCCTTGTCGAAGTAGATGTATCCGAAGTTGTTCCGGTGCGTGACCGCGAGGCAGCCGGTCTTCTTCCCCATGGACAGGAGCTGCAGGACGTCGGGCAGCGACGCTTCGCGGAGTGAACCCTTGATCGCCATTACCGCGGTTCCTCGATGAGCCGTGCCGAAAGATCGGGCAGGTGCCACACGATCTTTTCGCCGTCCAGGAAGTACGCGTCCGCGGCGCGCACGTCGGGCGTCCGGTGCTGTGTCGCGCCTTCAAGCTCGGCCCTGGCGATGGCCACCGTGAGCGGCGCGCCGGCATTGTCCGCGGCAGCCGCGAGGCGGTTCACGACGCCGATCACCTCGCGCACATTGGCCGCGGCGCGATCCGCGAGGTACGACACAAGCGCCTCTCGCTCCGGCGTTTCCACCACGTCCAGGTAGTGCGCGTACAGTTTCTCGCGCAGGGAGCGATCGGGCGCCTGCATCTCGACCACGAGGCCGCCCTCGAAGCGCGACCGGAGGCGGTCCTCGAGACCGTCCAGTTGGCGCGGGGGCCGATCGCTCGCAAAGACAAGTTGCTTCCCTTCCTTATGGAGGGTGTTGAAGACGTGGAAGAGTTCTTCCTGCGTGCGCTCCTTGCCGGCAACGAACTGCACATCGTCGATGACGAGCGCGTCGGCACCGCGATAGCGCGCGCGCCAGCGGTCCACACTGCCGTCCTGGAGCGCCGCGATCAACTCGTCCATAAAGGCCTGCGCGCTCACGCACGCCACGATGGACGCGCCGCCGGTGGCCTGGATCATCTCGTTGCCAATGGCATTGACGAGGTGCGTCTTGCCGACGCCGCTGGGCCCGTGGATGAAGAGCGGATTGTAGCGCCGGCCCGGCTCGGCGATCACTGCGTCGGCCGCTTTGGTGGCCAGCTGGTTGCTCGAGCCCACCTCGAATCCGGCGCGCGTGAAATGCGCGGACGGACCGGGCGGCAGCGTGGCGCCGCGCAGCGCCTTGGCGGCCAGTGCCTCCGCCTCGGCCACACGCTCCGGGTCCCGGAACACGTCGCTGGCCCCGAGCGCCGGGTCCACCGCGGTGGCCTGCCCCTCCAGTTGCCGCAGCTTCTCGATCGCGGCAAAGAACTCGCGGAGGGCGCCCTCGAAGTCCGTCCTGGGTCCCGCCTCCTGCAACAACCGCTCGAGCGTCCCGGTGCGATACCCTTCGCCGGTCCAGAACGCGACCGCCTCGGCGACCTTGATCTTCCAGGGATCCACGTGCGCCGCCACGGCGCTGGCGATGTCGGTGACGAACGTCTGGAAGTCGAGGCTGGGCCGTCCGGCGGGCGTGGCCTTGGCGGTGGGCGCGACGCGCACCGGCATCGACGGCCGGCCCGGCGCCAAATCGCCGAACATGCCGCGCACCTGTTCCGGCGAGATGTGGTCGCCACCCAGCGTTTGTGTCGCAATAAGCTTGTTTAATGAACCCTGCAGCTCGCGAATGTTCCGGAATTCCAGGTTCGCCAGTTCTTCGATGACGCCGGCTTGAAACCGGACCCCCCGATCGTCACATCGCGCACGTAGAATAGCAATGCGTGTTTCGTAATCTGGTGGTCCGATATCCACGATCAACCCGCCGGACAACCGGGTAATGAGGCGTTCGTCGACGTCGGGGATTTCCGACGGCGGCCGGTCGCTGGTCATCACCACCTGCCGGCCAGTGCCCGACAACGCCGTCATGAGGCGCAGGAGCTCGGCTTGGGTTTCACGACGGCCCGTGAGGAACTGCATGTCGTCCAGCAGCAGCACGTCCACGCGGCCGTAGCGCTGCTTGAACCGGTCCGCCTCGTTGCTGGCAATGGCGGCGTGCAACTGCTCGACGAAATCCTCGAGTGTGACGTACTCGACGCTGGCCTTGGGATCGCGCTGGAGCACCACGTTCCCGATGGCGCTGATGAGGTGCGTCTTCCCCAGCCCCGATCCGCTGTAGATGAACAACGGGTTGTACGTCAGGCCGGGCTGCTCGGCGACCGCCTTGGCCGCCGCCACCGCCAGGCGATTGGCCGAGCCGGTGACGAAGTTGTCGAACTTGTGCCGCGCGTCTACCTGCACGGCCGCCCCTTAGCGCGCCGCACCGGCGCTGAGTCGCTTGAGGACGAGCTCACTGATCCCGCGCAGCGTCTCAAAGACCCCCGGCCCGTGGAGCGCGTCCGCCGGATAGTCCGGCGCCCCGCGGAAGTTCACGGCGTCGGCCAACTCGTCCGTCGTGAGAATGAGTTCCTTGGGAAGATCCTGCTTGTTGTACTGGATCACGAGCGGAATCGAGCGCGGATCCACGTCCTGCTCCGACAGGTTCTGGTGCAGGTCCTGAAAGCTCTCGATGTTCTCCTGCAGTTGGCGCGCCTGGCTGTCCGCGACGAACACCACGCCGTCGGCGCCCTGCAGCACGAGCTTGCGTGTCGCCTGGTAGTACACCTGTCCCGGCACGGTATAGAGTTGGAAGCGCGTGGTGAACCCGGAAATGGTGCCAAGATCCAGCGGCAGAAAATCGAAGAACAGCGTGCGATCGGTCTGCGTCGCGAGCGACACCATCTTCCCTTTTCGGTCGTCCGGCACCTGGCCATAGATGAAATGCAAATTCGTCGTCTTTCCAGACCGGCCGGGTCCGTAGTAGACGATTTTGCAGGTGATCTCCCGCGTCTGATAGTTGACTAGTGACATACAAGCGGGAAATCGAAAAGCGGAATTCGGGAATCGAACGTCGGACAATCGCGAGCGATTTCCGATTCTCGATTTCCGATTTCCGTTTTCATGACGCCCTCCCGAAGAGAACGGCGAGGTTCTTGTTCAACTCGCCTTCGAAATCCGAAGGCAGGACGGGTTCCTGCGACACCGGCAGCGGCGCCGCGGCCGCCAGGCGAGCCCTGAACTCGTCATAGAACACCCGCACGAGTCCCAGCGAGCTCTCCTGATCGAATACCGTGAGAAAAATGTAGGGTCCGCGTGCGGTTTGCGCCTGCGCGAGGAAGAACTGCGGATTACCGGCCGCGTGCAGAGACAGGAACGGCTTCCCGCTCAACAGTCGCCCCATCTCCGAGCTCGAGGCGAAGATCGCCGCGGCCAGCGCGCAGGCCGACATCACGTCCAGGGCGCGCGAGAATCCGTATTGCGCCATCACCTGCCCGCTGGGCAACAACAGGAGGGCCAGCCGCGCGCCCGCGTCCTTCACGAAGCGGGACAACGGCTCCTCCACCCACGGCTCGACCGAAGCCTTGATCACCGCAACTGCTCCGCGGCGCGCCGCATGTCCAGTCGAATCAGACCCACGTTGCCGTCTCGCTCCGCGACCACGACGAGGATCAGCTCGGTGCCGCCAAGGATGCAGAGACGGCCATGGTCCGCTTCGAGCTGCATGAAGCCGGTCTCGCCGAGTCCTGCCGCCTGCGCCGACTGGCGCGCTTTGCGATACAGCGACGCCGCCAGCGCCGCCACGCGATTCCCGTCCTGGCCGAACTGCAGGTTCGAGTCCACAGCGATGCCGTCCTCGGCGACGACCACGAGGCATGCCGTCACGCCGCGCTGCCGGGTAAGCGTGTTCAGGACCTGCGTGAACGGTGTGCTCACGATGGCGACCCCAGCGTGAGCCAGTCGGCCGTCCGCGCGAGGCACGTGCTGAGCACGCGGCGCAATTGGCCCAGCGGCGTGTCGGGCACGGCGGCCACCACGACCAGACCACCTTCCTCGATCGTTCCCTGGGCCGGTGCCGGCGCCAACGCCACCACCGCCGCTTCCGTTTCGAACACGATCGATCGCCACGCGCCGATCTTCAGGTGTTCCGTGGCACGCACGGCTTCGGCCGACACACCCGACAGACTGGCGCCGATCTCCGACGCCACGTCGTTGCCATCGGCGTCATAGTAGGCCCCTGCCAACACCAAGCCGTCCTTGTCGACGCACATGGCCGCCTGGTCCGGCGCGAGCACGTCCGCGTACAGCCGGCGCGGATCGCCGACAAGCGCGGTCAGCGCCTGCGTCGCCACGGACTTGCGCACCGTCGCGATCGCTGACGTGATCGACTCGTCGGTTTCGTTCGCCTGTGCCTGCACCAGGAGCTGCTCGGCTTCCTCGAGCCGGCCCTGCTGGAACCGGATGAACGCCATGCCCTTGATGGCGCCCACGTGACCGGGCTGGAGCCGCGCCACCATGTCCCATTCGTCGAACGCGGACTGCAGGTCGCCGAGGTCCGCCATGATTCGCGCCAGCACATCGTGGGCTTCGGCGTTGTGCGGATGCCGCTGGAGACCGCGAATCGCGAACTTCTGCGCCAGGGCCAGTTCCCCCTGCTGGCGCAACGCATCGGCCAGCGGAATGAACACCAGGCTGGACGGATCGCCCGCAAGCTCGTCGCTCCAGTCGCGGATGAGGTCAGACACCGTCCGCCTCCATCACGCCGAGCAGCTTCGTGGTCGCATCCAGCGCCGACCGAACGCGCGCCGCCGACTGGTGGCTGGGCGCCATCTGAAGGAACTTCTCCATCGCGGTCCGCGCGCCCCGCAGATCACCGGCCCGGATGCTGGCGAAGCCCAGCTCGAGGCAGATGCGTACGTCCCCCGCGTCCCGTGACGCCGCCTGCCGCAATTCCGCCACGGCGTCCACCGCCCGCCCCGACGCGATCATCGACCGGGCACGCGCGAGCGCTGGATTCTCCGCGGGCGCCTGCGATGGGATGGAGAGGCTCAGGCGCCGCTGCTTGAGTTCCACGACGCCGGTGGTCGCCAGCCCGTACATGACCTTGGCGATCTCGAACTCGTCGCGGCCCAGATCGCCCGCGATGGCGCGCAGATCGCGGGCGCCGTCGATCATGGCGAGCACTTCCCACTCGTGCGGCAGGAGGTCCATCTGCGACTCGTGATCGTCTGGCACGGGCGCCAGCGACGGAACCACGGTGAGATTGGGGATCTTGTCGGCAATGCGCGACCACTCATCGATGCGTCTGGCGCTCTCCATCAGCAACGATTCGGTGGCGACCGACACGCGCGCCTCAGGCGGCACCTCGGGAATGGGGCGCTCCTCGAACGAGAAGAACCCTTCGCGCCAGGACATCAGGTCGAACACGACCGTCTCGAGCCGCGTTCGCACCAGCTGCTCCAGTTCTTCGGCCGTCACGACACCCGCCTGGACGAACATCGCGCTCAGGTTGGCGCCGGTGCCGTGATCGGACACGACTTTTCGGGCGTGCGCCAGCTCATCCTCCGTGATCCGGCCGGCCTCGACGAGCAAGTCCTCGATCGCCGATGGTCGGCCGCGAAGGTCGGCGTGCACGACCTTGCCAACGTCGAAGAAGACCTGCGCTTCATCATCACGCACCGGCGACGTCACGCGCAACATGCCGGTCTTGCGGCTCAGGTCCAGCAGCTGAAAGACGTCGTGAATGCCGAACTCGCGCAGAGGTCCTTCGATTGCCATGGACTTACCCGGCCTGCTTCGCGAATCGGCGGCCGAGATCGGTCGCCGATTTGATGTCGCGGCGCGCCTTGCGCGCGTATTCGGTTCCCGGCGCCATGTCCACCACTTTCTGGAATCGCTCGACAGCCTCGCGATAGCGTTCCTGCTCAGCCAGGATGGCGCCCTCGTGATACAGCGCGCCGACGTGTTCGGGATCGAAACGCAGCACGCGCTTGAACGCATAGTTGGCGTCGTCGCGCTTTCCGAGCTCGAGCAATGTTTCGCCGAGCGTGATGAGACCGTCGAAGTGGTAGAGATCACGCTGCAGGAGATCGATCAGGAGCGGCAAGGCATCTTCCGGCCTTCCCACACGCCGCAGCAACCGCGACAACGCCAGCGTGGCCTCGCCGTAGGTCGGCACCGCGTCGAGTGCCAGCAACAACTCGCGCTCGGCATCGAGCCACAGGCTACGCTCCATGAGCACGTTCGCCAACTGGTATCGCGCCACCGCGTAATGCGGATCGATCTGGAGCGCGTTGCGATACGCGGTGATCGCCGCGTCAGTGTCGCGCAGTTTCCAGGCCAGGTCGCCGATGTGCCGCTGCACGTCCGCGCGTGTGGGCGCCGCGCGCCGCGCCAACTCGAGCGCGGCCAATCCACCGCGTGGATCACCCGCCTCGCCGCGGGTCGACGCCACCAGCATCAGGATGTCCACGTCGCCCGGCGCCATGGGCACCAGCAATTCCGCCACGTGGCGCGCCTCCAGCGCGCGGCCCAGACGCAGAAGCGCCGTGGCTTCACCCCGCATTGCCGCGATGTCGTTGGATGCCACGCGCCGGACGTCGCGATAGCGCTCCAGCGCCTCACCCCACAAACTACGCTTCAAGAACGTGTCGCCCAGCAAGGTGCCACCGCGCACGCGATCGCCACCCGCCGCCAACGCGCGCGTCACTTCGCTCTGGGCCCGCTCCACGAATCCCTTTGTCAGCAAGTCCGCCGCCAAGGCGAAGGCGTTTGCCCCCGCCGCCGTCGCCGCCGTCGCCGCCGGCTCGCTCCGGGCAACCAGAGGCGCGCCGTGCCCCAACTCCTTGAACAGCGCATCGAACGCGCCGGGCTCGAACGCAAACTCCTCCACGGCATCGACGCGCCGCTCCTGGCCCAGGTCCGGCTGCATCGAAAGACCCGGGTCCTCGTACTGCAGGTCGATCGCGAGTTCCAGTTTTTGTGGCACGTAATACGGCTCGAGTTCAATCGCCAGTTTCGTCTCGCGCAGGGCTGCCTCGAAATCGCCCAGGTTCGACAGCGCGAAGCTCAGGTTGTAATGCGCCTCGGCGTATTTCGGCCGCGCCTGAATGGCGCGCGCGTAGGCGCTCTTCGCTTCCTGGAACTTCCTGGCCTCCGCCAGCACCAGGCCGACGCCGTTCCACGCGACCGGATTCTCCGCCTCGGTGGCAAGCACCGTCTGGAACGCGCCGAGCGCCTGCGGAAAGCGCTTGCCTTTGAAGAACAACAGCGCCTGGTTCAGCCGTGCTTTCGCGAACGTCGGTTGCGCGTCCAGCGCGTGCTGAAACGCGGCATTCGCGCCGGTCGGGTTGCCGCCGTGATACAACGCGACGCCGAGGTTGTTGTGCGCCAGCGCGTACGACGGGTCGCTCGCGATCGCTGCGAGGTAGCTCGCCTGCGCCTCCTGGTACCGACCTGACTGATGCAGCGCGACGCCGCGCTCGTTGAGGAGCTTGGGACTCTGCGGCTGCCGCGTCAGCAGTCCGTCGTAGAGGCGCAGCGCCTCGGCGGCATCGCGCCGCAGCAAATGCACCTCGGCCGTCGCCTGCTCCATCAGGTCGCGATCCTCGCCGGCCTGGACCGCCAACTCGTACTCGCGGAGCGCCTCCGCGTACTTCGCCTGTTTTCGGAATGCCTGGCCAAGGTTGTAGTGCGTCAGCGCAGCCTCGCGCGTCACTTCCATGGCGGACGGCGGCGACGCGGAGTCGAATGGGTCCGAGTCCGCTGGCGCGTCCGGTGGCGCGTCCGGTGGCGCGTCCGCGACCGCCGCGGCCGCCGCGGCCGCCGCCGCGGCGTCGAGGTTGGCTTGCGCCTCCTGCATGTCCGGATCCAGTTCCAGCGCCCGCTGGAAGGTCGCCACGGCCTCGAGATACATCCCCTTGTTGTAGTAGAGGACGCCGAGGTTGTTGTGGGCGCTGGCGTCGTTCGGGTTGATGCGGCGCGCGAACGAACGCAGAACCTCCCGGTCGCGTTGCGACGCCATGCTGGGCGGCGTTCCCGCGCCGGGCGCAATATCGCCCGCGGCAACCGCCTCGCGGCGGACCAGACGCTGCGGTTCAGTCGTGGGAAAAGTCCCGACGGGGCGAACCAAGGCGCGCGACGGCACCCGGCGCCGTCACCGGCACGATGACGGCATCGCTATCCAACAGGGCATGACTCACCAAGAGGGGCCTCAACGGGCAGGGATCGGATGGGGCGATGTTCCGCCGAAAATCGGGAGCGACCACGGGCGAAAACCGCATCTAATAATGACGATTTTCGACCCTGAAAGTCCCGACGCAGCCACCCACTACGTCCGATAGAACCCAAGCGTGTCCAGCGGATCCGCGTCCGTCGCGGACACCGCGCCCGACGCCGCGCGGACGAGCGATGCGCGCAGGTCATCCGGCAACGGCGAGCGAAGCTCCGTCTCCTTCCCCGTCACCGGGTGCGGAAACAGCAGCCAAGCGGCGTGGAGGAAGTGACGCTTGGGAGGCAGTCCCACGAGTTTGCGACCGCCGCCTCCGCCATAGGTGTCGTCACCCACCACGGGGTGGCCCACCGACGACAGGTGGACGCGGATCTGGTGTGTCCGCCCGGTGTGCAGGTGCGCGCGCAGCAAGTCGCCCGCGTCGAACCGGGCGACGCGCACGAACGTCGTCTTGGCCGCCTTGCCAGCGGCGACGATGGCCATACGGGTCCGGTCGCGCGAATCACGGCCGACCGGCTTGTCGATGGTCGTCTCGTCCGTGTCGAGATGACCCCAGCACAGCACCGCATAGCGGCGCGAGACGCGGCGCTGCGCCAGGGCCGCGCCCAGCACCCGATGTGCGCGATCGGTCTTGGCGACGAGCAGCAGGCCCGAGGTTTCCTTGTCGAGGCGGTGGACGATGCCCTCGCGTCCCGGATCGCCGACGCTCGATAGTGGCGCGCCGCGTCCCTTGAGCGCGTTGACGAGCGTGCCGGTCCAGTTGCCCGGTGCCGGGTGCACCACCATGCCCGCGGGCTTGTCGATCACCACAACGTCGTCGTCCTCGAACGCCACCTGCAGCGGGATCTGCTCGGCGACCACCTCGCGCGTTGCGGGCGCCGGAATCGTGACCACCACCGCGTCGCCCGGTTCGGCACGGTAGCTCGCCTTCTCGCGCCGATCGTTGACGGTGACGCAACCGGTGGTGATGAGCGTCGCGGCCTGGTTGCGCGAGAGGTCCAACCGGCCGGCCACCAACAGATCCAGCCGCGGCGCGTCATCCGGCGCGGCGAATCGCTCCACGCGTTCGCCGCGGGCCGGCGGCCGCTCAGTCACCGGCTGCCGGCTTCTGCCGCCGTTCTTCGCGCAGGAGCATGATGCCGAGCACAACCGCGCCCACGGACACGCCGCTGTCGGCAACATTGAAGGTCCAGAAGCGGACGCTGCCCACGCCGATGTCGATGAAATCCACGACGCCGGCGGCTGAACGGACGCGATCGACCAGGTTGCCGGCCGCGCCACCCCAGGCCAATCCGAGCGCCACCGCCTTGAGGCGCTCGTCGGGACGGGCGCTGCGATGCAACTGCCACAGGACGACGAGCGCCACCACGGCGAAGCCGCCGAAGATCCAGCGCGATGCCGGACCAAGCGACATGCTGAACGCCGCGCCGGGATTGTACGCCAGCGTCCAGCGCACGAGGTCGCCGACGACCTGCTGGGGCACGTGCAGGGTAAGGTTCTGCTCGGCGAAATACTTGGTGACGATGTCGAGCAGCAGGACCGTGACGGCCGCTCCCCAGAACGTGCGGCCGTTGCGGCCCGGGCCGGACATGCGGAGGTCTAGGAGACTTCGCCAGACTGGCGCGGCAATTCCGCTGGCACGAGCGTGCCAGCGACGCCGACTTCCGATTCGGCGGCACGGTCCTCGGACCAGAGAACCACCGCGAGCAGGAACGCGCCGACGCTCACCGCCATATCGGCCACGTTGAACGTGGGCCACCGGGCCTCACGCACGCCAATGTCGATGAAGTCGATCACGCCTTCCTTCGACGCAATGCGGTCGAGCAGGTTCCCCATCGCTCCCCCACACACGAGTGACAGCGCCGCGACCCGCGAGGAGTCGCCGTGCTTCGTGGAGAGATAGAGCCGGCCGAGAATGACGAGCGCACCCACGGTGAGGGCCGTGAACACCCAGCGCGAGTACTCGCCGACATGCAGGCCGAACGCGGCGCCCGGATTGTAGACGAGGGTCATGCGCAGCCAATGGCTCAGGACCTCGTGCGGGACGCGCTGCTGATCGGCGAGCGCCTCGACGGCCGCCCGCTTGGTGAGCACGTCGATGGCGACGATCACCAGCAGGACCGGCCAGAAGAGCCGGGCGTTCGACGGTCGGTTACCGCTTTCCATCTTCCTCGCGCTGCTTGCATTCGATGCAGTACCGCGCGTGCGGGAGCGCATCCAGTCGCTCGTGCGCGATGTCATTGCCGCAATTGTGGCACTTGCCGAACGTGTCCGGCGATTTGTACAAGCGGCGCAGGGCTTGGTCGATGTGCCACAGGAAGCGGCCTTCCTGGCTCGCGAACAGGAACGCCTTCTCGCGCTCCGACGCATCGGTGCCTTGGTCGGCCATGTGGAACGAGTACGCGCTCAGGTCGCCGTCGGAGGCTTGCTGGCTGGTGCTGAAGATCTCGTCGTGGTGACCGAGTTCCTTGAGCACCCGCTTGCGTTCCTCGAGCAGCCGCTTCTCGAAATACTGCAGCTGCTTCTTGGGCATCGCCTTGGGCATCGCCTTGGTCATCGCCTTGGTCATCGCCTTGGGCTTCGCCTTGGGCTTCGCCTT
>JBBTFS010000056.1:0-18673 GCA_038060705.1 Gemmatimonadota bacterium | reverse complement strand
TCGCCTTGGGCTTCGCCTTGGGCTTCGCCTTTGGCTTCGGCGGCTTCTTTGCGGTCTTCGGCGCCATGCTATCTGGTCCTGGAAAGAGCGATCCGGGCGCCGACCCCGTCGAGGTCGAGCGTTTCGGCCGCCAGTTGGTTCTGTAAGCTATCGGGTTTATCAAGCAGCTCGGTAGCCAGCACTTCGTGCTTGATCCACTCGCCGTGCCTTGACACCGCCAGCGTGATATCCGGGTCGCCCGACACCGCGAGACGGATGCGATCGCTGACGGCGAGCCCGGCTTCCTTGCGCATGCGTTGGATGCGGCTGATGAGTTCGCGCGCCAGACCCTCAAGACGAAGATCCTCCGAGATGGTCGGATCGATGGCGGTGACGAAGCCGCCGGACTCCTGGACAACCAGCGCACCCGACGCGCTCTTCTGGATTTCGACATCCTCGCGCAGGAGTTCGTGGGACGCGCCATCAACGGAGATCGTGAGGGACGTCCCCGCCTCGAACGCACGCAGTTCGTCGGAAGTGAAGGCGGCGACCGCGGCGGCGGCCGTCGGCGTGCTCTTGCCGAAACGCTTGCCCAACGAGCGAAAGTTGGCCTTGGCGCGGAGCGTGACGAGCGCGTCGCTGGACGTGGCAAACGTCAGCGTCTTGACGTTGAGTTCTGCGATGAGGAGCGGCGTGAGCTGGTCCAGCAGGCGCTGGTCTCGCGCCGGTGCCACACACACCGCCCGCGTGAGCGGCTGGCGCACCTTGATCTTCGCGTCCTCGCGCGCCGCGCGACCCAGCGTGGCCAGCTGCCGGATGGCGGCCATGGCGTCCTCGAGGTCGCGATCGCGCGGCGGGCGCGCTGCGCGTGTGAACGGCGCCAGGTGCACCGACTCGCCGGTGAGCTCCCGGTGCAACCAGTCCGTGACAAAGGGGGCGATGGGTGCCAGCAGGCGGCAGGTCACGACGAGGACTTCGTGGAGCGTGGCGAACGCGGCGCGGTTGTCGTCGCTGGTGACGTCGTAGAGGCGATCCTTGGCGCGGCGCACATACCAGTTGGCGAGATCGTCGTCCACGAACGTCCGGAGCGCGCGCGCCGCGCCGGTTGCGTCGTATCGCTCGAGGCAGCCGTCCACATCGTCCTCGACGACCGCGAGGCGCGACAGCATCCAGCGATCGAAGAGCGGGCGGTCCGCGGGCTTCGGGTCGGCCGACGACGGCGCCCAACCGAAGTTCGCCATCATGGCAAACACGCCGTTGTAAACGTTCTTGAGCTGGATGAAGAAGCGCACCGCCTGCTCCCGCAGTACGCGCTCATCAAAATTGCGCGGGATGGAGACGTCGCTCGCGACCACGAAGAAGAAGCGCGTCGCGTCCGCGCCATAGTCCTTCAGCACGCGCCAGGGATCGACCACGTTGCCCAGGTGCTTCGACATCTTCTTGCCCTTCTCGTCCCGCAGGTGGTCGTTGACGAGCACATGCTTGTACGGCGCGGCGGAGCTGAGGTCCTGGGTCTTGGGTCCTGGATCCTGGGTCTTGTTGTTTGGAAGCGCGTCGCCAAGCCCAGCGGCAATTGCCAGAAGCGAATAGAACCACCCACGCGTCTGGTCGATGCCCTCGCAGATGTAGTCCGCGGGGTACTGCTGCTGCACGATGTCGGCGTTCTCGAAGGGATAGTGCCACTGCGCGAACGACATCGCGCCCGAGTCGAACCACGCGTCAATGACCTCCGGCACGCGGCGCATCGTGCCGCCGCACCCGGGCTGAGCGCAGCGCCAGTGGTAGGAGTCGATGAACGGCTTGTGTGGATCGAAATCCGACGGCAGCGCCATCCCCGCGCGCCGCGCGAGATCGGCGTAGCCGCCCACCGCCTCGGCGTGTTCGGCGTCGACGTCGCACACCCAGACGGGCAGCGGCGTGCCCCAGTACCGGTCGCGCGAGATAGCCCAGTCGACGTTGTTCTCGAGCCATTCACCAAATCGGCCAGCGCCGACCTCCGGCGGATGCCAGTCCACGGCGTTGTTGCGGGCCATCATCTCGTCGCGGTACGCCGTGGTGCGGACGAACCAGGAGCCGCGGGCGTAGTACAGCAGCGGCGTGTGGCAGCGCCAGCAATGCGGATACGAGTGGGTGACCCTCGTGGATTTCCACAGGACGCCGGTCCGCCGCAGCTCCTCGGTGAGCGGCGCATCGGCCTGCTTGAAGAACATGCCCCCGGCGACCGGGAGGTCCGCTGGGAACTCACCTCTGGAATTGACAGGCTGTAGGAAAGCCAAATTGTGCTTCTGGCCAGCGGCGTAATCGTCCGCGCCGAACGCGGGCGACAGGTGCACGACGCCGCTCCCGTCGGCGGCGGACACGAAGTCCGCCCCGATCACGATCTCGTGCGCCGTTCCCTCTGGATATGGCAACCAGTCGAAAGGCCGGCGATACCGCCATCCCACCATGTCGGCGCCCGTCAGGCGCTGCTCCACTACCCAACGAGTCTCCCAGTCCACGCCGAAGGCAGCAATTAGTCGCGATTCAGCAAGTAGTAATTTTTCCTTTGTCTTCGTGTTGTGCTGCACCACGACATAGGTCAGATCGGGGTGCACGGCCAGCGCCGTGTTGCTGACGAGCGTCCACGGCGTCGTCGTCCAGACCAGAATCCGTGCCGCGCGGACGTCCGGCGCCCAACGCCCGGCGTCCGTCACCTCGAGCGCGACAAACACGCTGGGATCCTCCACATCCTCGTACCCCAGCGCCACCTCGTGGCTGGACAGCGCAGTCCCGCACCGCGGACAGTACGGCAGGATCTTGTTCCCGCGCGTCAGCAGCCCCTTGTCGAACAAGGTCTTGAGCGCCCACCAGACGCTCTCCACGTACTCGTTGCTGTACGTGATATACGGCTGGTCATAGTCCAGCCAGTACGCGATCCGCTCGCTCAGCTTCTGCCAGTCATCCTTGTAAGTGAACACGCTCTCGCGGCAGCGCCGGTTGAACTCCGCGATCCCGAACGCCTCGATCTGCTGCTTGCCGCTGATCCCCAGTGCTTTCTCGACCTCGATTTCCACCGGCAGGCCGTGCGTGTCCCAACCGGCCTTGCGCAACACCTGGAACCCCTTGGCGGCGCGATGGCGGCAGAACAGGTCCTTCAGCGTGCGCGAGAAGATGTGATGGATGCCGGGGCGGCCGTTGGCCGTGGGCGGTCCGTCGAAGAAGACGAACGACGGCGCACCCTCGCGCTGGCGCAGCGTGCGCTCGAACAACCGTTCGTCGCGCCACCGCTGCAGCATCTCACGCTCGAGGTCGTCTGCCGGCCGGGCCGGCGGAAGTTCGGCAAACCGCCGAGTCATTCGCTCCGGGTGCGCGGAATCGACGCAGCCGCCTCCGCGGCGCCGATCTCCGCCATCTGCCGCTCCACCAAGGCGCGCAGTTGCGCCAGGTAGTTGCGGCGCATCCGCTCCATCGCCGCCAACTCATCGTCCATCCGCCGGATGTTGGTATGTGCCGCCGCCACCAGGCGGTCGGCTTCCGACTGCGCCTCTCGCACTGTGAGCTGCGATTCGCGCTCGGCCTGCTCGCGGATCTCCTGGCGCAGCTGCTGCGCGTGGATCAGGGCGTCGTTGAGCGCCTTGTCACGATCCCGGAACGCCTTTAACTGGTCGTGGAAGCCGCGCGCCTTGGCTTCGAGCTCCTGGTTCAGCCGCGTCAGCCGCTCCATCTCGTCGGCCACTTCGTCGCGGAACTGATCCACGCGCTCGGGATCGTAGCCGCGCAGCGTGCGCCCGAACTCGTAGCGCCGGACATCCAGCGGCGTGAGATGGAAGCTCTCGTCGGTCATGCCGCCCTCGCGCCAAACAACACCGTGCCAAGCCGCACGATCGTCGCTCCTTCTTCAACCGCGATTTCGTAGTCGCCGGACATTCCCATCGAGAGCCCCGTCGCGTCCGGATGTCCCGCGCCGCGCAATGTGTTGCGCGCATCACGCCCGGCGCTGAAGACGCGCCGCAGTGTGGCCTCCGAGGCCTCGATCGGCGCCATCACCATCACGCCCCGCACGTGGATCGCCGACAGGCCGGCGAGGCGAACCGACTCCCGCTCGAGCTCGGCCGGCTCATAGCCGCCCTTCGTCGCTTCCCCGGCTGTGTTGACCTGAACCAGAGCGTCCATGGCGCGACCGGTCAAGGCGCCGAGCGACTGCACGGCATCCGCGAGCGAGGCACGATCGAGCGATTGGAGCAAATGAAACCGAGTCAGGTGTTTCACCTTGTTACGCTGCAGATGACCGATGAGGTGCCACCGGACGGGCAATGGGAGGACGTCCATTTTGTCCAACGCCTCCTGGACCCGGTTTTCGCCGACGTCCTTCAGGCCCGCCTCCCACGCGGCTTGCACCGCGTCAGGCCCGTGGGTCTTGGTCACGGCCACAATCGTGACCGCTTGGCCATGCCCGCCGCGCAGGACCGCCGCGTCGATCCGCTCCCGAACCTCCCGAACCCGGTCCGCCAGGTCGAGGAACGGCATAAGAGTCCAACCTACCGGTAGTTACAGGTCGAATCAAGCCGACTCAGGTCGCGCGCGCGCGCCGCTTCCGTCATCAGTCGCGGACATTCCATGAGTCCGCGAAACCAGCTCGTGACCGGGTCGATCGCCGGCTTGGTGCTGGCGATGGGCAATTCGCGCTCGACCCACGCGGCCCACCGGATCGTCAAGGCGGTGTCGACGTCACCGGCGCCGGCGCGATACACGACGCCGGCCGCATTCCAGGTCGGCGCAAGGCGCTGTCGCTCGTCCGGCAAGAGCGTGACCGAAGCCACCACGGCGCGGCCCTGGCGCCGCGCGTCGTCCGCAATCACGGCCGCAGCGCTGAGCCTTCCCTGATACTCGTCGGGGCCGGGGCCAGGGAGTCCGTGGCGGCGGCTCAACTCCGCGCGATACCAACGAGTCGCCAGGAGTGGCAGCGTGACCACGGCCACGTCCCGGCGCAGCCCAAGCACTTCCTGCGCGTACCAAACGGGATAGGTGTCGTTGTCGCCGGAGACGAACAGGACGCCGCGGGGCGGCGTACTCTCCAGCAGCGCCTCCGCCCAGCGGCGCGGCACGAGTGATTCCGCGGCTCCGCGCCGCGTGACCGCGCCCCAGTTGAGCACGATCGGCAGCGCGGCTACCAGAACTCCGGCCCAAGCGGGACGCGACCATTGCCGCGCCAGAACCACCGCGCCGATTCCGGCCCAGATACCCCAGGCCCAGAAGCCGAACACGAAGAAGTAGTCGCGCTCGCGCGCCTCGCGTTGTGCGTCGGCGGCCAATCCGGGAAACCCGATGGACGGGCCGGCGTGGAGGTTGAGGTACGCGAGCACACCGAGCGTTCCACAGAGGAGCAGCGCGGCCACCGCCATCCAAGTGCGCCGGTCCGCATGCCAGTGCCACGATCCGCCCACAAACCCGAGCCACACGAACAGCGCGGTGGCCGAGGTTCTCAGCAGCGACGGCAGGACGGTCGGGCCCGTAGACAACGCCACCTGCCAATCGGCGTATTGGCCCAGGTTGGCGATCTGCACCCACACCGGAGCCATGCGCGGCCACAGCGGAGCCACCGGGTATTGGCGCCGGCTCACGACGACAGCGAGCCGCTCGAGAGTGTCCGGGTTCCCCTGGTTGATCACCGGATCCAGGCCGGCACGCACCAGCATGAACATCACGACACTGCATCCGGCGGCGACAATCACGATCGTCGCGAGCGGCATCACGACGCGCGAGGCCGCGGTCGCGCGGCCCAGCTTGGGCGCCGATGACGCGGCCACGATGACGGCACCGATGACCACGAGCCACAGGGACACACGACCCGCGCCCATCGCGAGCACGAGCGCGCCCGTGAGCAGGAGCGCTGTTCGCCAGCGCGGTCCGTCGGCGGACACGGTCGCGAGCACGATCGCCACTGGCGCCGCCACGAGTGCGCTGAGATGCAACGGGACGGCGAGCGCGATGCAGTAGGCCGTGAGCAGCGTCCAGCGCGGCTCGCCACTCCTGCCCGCGCGGTCGCCCGCCCAGATCGCCAACATGCCAAGTCCCAGCGATGCGGCGTAGACCTCGGTCTCGGTGGCGCTGGACCAGGCCGTGGACATCGTGCCGGCGGCGATGGCGGCGGCAAACGCCATCGCCCAGGAGTTGGTACCGCGATGGACGAGTCGCGCGGTGATCCCGGCGGCGAGCGCGGTGGCCGCGGCCGAGAGAAGATTCGTCGCCGCCGCCCAGGAGAGCGGCACGAATTTCGCCCACGTATTGGCCAGCAGAATGAACAGCGGCGTCCCCGGTGGATGCGGGACGCCGAGTGCATGTGCGGCCGAGATGAACTCGCCGGCGTCCCAGAACGTGACGTCCGGGGCGAGCGTGAGACCGTAAACCGCGAACAGGACTACGGCGCTGGCGATCGCCGCGTCTGGTCGCTTCACGCCGGCGAGGGCTCTGGGCCTCCCAGCAGCGGCGGCGTGCGGACCGGTTCAACGGCCGGCGGACGTGGCGGCGCGACCGGCATGCCGGGCGTGCCCTCCGATTTCCGCTCTGGCAGTGTCTCGCCGCGCGCGAGCATGTCGACGTCGTCGCGCGTCAGGGTCTCACGATCCAGTAGCGCCTTGGCAACGGCGTGCAGCAGTTCGAGGTTGTCCTGGAGTACCTGAGATGCCCGGGCGTAGGCTTCCTCGATGAGGCGCTTCACTTCCGTATCCACGAGCTGCGCCGTCTTCTCGGACACTTCGCGCCGATGCTGTAGCTCACGCCCCAGGAACACCTCCTGCTCGATATCGCCCACGAGCACGGGACCGATGGCGTCGGACAGTCCCCACTGCGTCACGTAGCGCCGGGCAAGTCCGGTGGCCTGCTGAATGTCGCTGGCCGCGCCGGTGGTCACACGATCCTTGCCGAACACCAGTTCCTCCGCCGCGCGGCCGCCGTACATGCGCACGAGGTTCGCCAGAAGTTGCATCCGCGTCATGGAAACGCGGTCGTCTTCGGGCAGCACAAACGCGATACCCAGCGCACGGCCGCGCGGGACGATAGTGACTTTGTGCAGCGGATCATTGCCTGGGGTCTTGAGACCAGCGATGGTGTGACCCGCCTCGTGATATGCCGTGAGGCGGCGCTCTTCTTCCTTCATCACCAGCGACTTCCGCTCGGCGCCCAGCATCACCTTGTCTTTGGCGTCCTCGAAGTCGGCCATGAACAACCGGTCGTGGTTGCGGCGCACCGCGAGGAGCGCGGCTTCGTTCACGAGGTTGGCAAGATCGGCGCCCGCCATGCCCGGCGTGCCGCGCGCGAGCGTGGTGACGTCGACGTCATCGGCGATGGGCTTGTTGCGCATGTGCACGCGCAGAATGCCCTCGCGGCCGCGCAGGTCCGGCGAATCCACCACGATTTGACGGTCAAAGCGACCCGGGCGCAGCAGCGCCGGGTCGAGGACGTCTGGTCGGTTGGTCGCGGCGATGAGGATCACGCCATCGTTGGATTCGAATCCGTCCATCTCGACCAGCAACTGGTTGAGCGTCTGTTCCCGCTCGTCGTGACCGCCGCCAAGTCCGGCGCCACGATGGCGGCCCACGGCGTCGATTTCGTCGATGAAGATGATGCACGGCGCCTGTGCCTTGCCCTGCTCGAACAAGTCACGGACGCGGCTGGCACCAACGCCCACGAACATCTCGACAAAGTCAGAGCCCGACATCGAGAAGAACGGGCGGGCGGCTTCGCCCGCGACCGCCCTGGCCAGCAGCGTCTTGCCGGTTCCCGGCGGGCCGACCAGCAGCGCGCCCTTCGGCAAACGGCCACCGAGCTTCGTGAACTTCTGCGGGTCACGCAGGAACTCGATGATTTCCTGGAGTTCCTGCTTGGCCTCGTCGGCGCCGGCGACGTCCGCGAACGTCACCTTGGGCGTATCGCCCGTCAACAGCTTGGCTTTTGATTTCCCAAAGCTGAAGGCTTTGTTGCCGCCGGCCTGCATCTGACGGAAGATGAACAGGTAGAACGCGATGATCAGCAGCCACGGCAGGAAGCCTACGATCCACGACGTGATGGACGGGCGCGCGTCCTGCGCGTCGATCTGCACGCCCTTGGCGCGCAGCGCCTCGATCTCCTTCTCCGAGTTCTCGGCCGGGAAATTGGTGTTGAACTTCTTCACGTCCTTGCCGTTCACGCTCACGCGCGAACGAAACTCACCCTGGACGTACTTCCCCGACTGGATCACGACGCTCTTGATGTTGTCGCGCTCCAGCTCGCCGATATACTGCGGCGCGTAGGAGATCTTCGGCGCTTGCTCGCCGCGCGCGCCCACGATCTGGAGCAGGGCGACGGGCACGAGGAGCAACAGGATCCAGAACGCGAACGTCTTGGACCACTTGCCCAGATTCGAGTCTTTCTTTTTCGGCTGCTGTGGTGCTGGCATTACTGCAAACTCGCGATGTACGGGATGTGCCGGAAGTTCTCAGCGTGGTCGAGCCCGTACCCGACCAGAAATTCGTTCGGCGCGTCGAATCCCACGAACTTCGTGGGATGCTTGAGATCCGTCGCGATGTGCTTGTGCAGCAACGCGCAGATCTCGAGAGAACGCGGACGTCGATCGGACAACAATTCCATCAGTCGACCGAGCGTCCTCCCGGTATCGACGATGTCCTCCACCAATAGGATGTGCTTGCCCTCCAATTCGGTTTCCGGGTCGTACAGCAACCGTACCGTGCCGCTGGAGAACGTCTTGTCTCCGTAGCTGGCGGCGACCAGGAAATCCACCTGGAGCGGCCGCGAAATCTGCCGGACCAAGTCACTCAGGAATATAAAGCTTCCCTTCAAGAGACCGAGCACCAAAAGCTCCCCGTCGGGATAGGCCGCTGTGATGGCAGCCCCCATCTCCTTGACTTTGTCGGCGATCTGGCGCTCATCGTAGACGACGCGTTTGACGGCGCGTCCCATGAGGCGTGGGTCAGCGGTCGTTGAGCTCACAGCGGAATAGTACTCCCGGCCGGCCGGGCCGTTCGGTCGCCGACGGTCCGCGGCGAATCCCTGGAATCCAGACGATCTCGTGGCCGGCGAGTACCACGGGCCAGCGGGCCCGCAGCGCCCCGCCGACCTTGGCGTCACTGAGGTAGCGCTTGACCCGGCGCGGCCCGGCGCCCGCGCGCATCCGGTCGCCGGAGCGCCAGCGGCGAACGGTCAGGGGCGCATCCACCGGGAGGCTCGCACTCCAGGCATCCGCTGAAGGCGGCAGGTTCGCGAGCGACGTGAACGTCCAGCGGTCGAACACCAGTCCGCTGCGCAGCGGAAGCTCGCCCGGTTCGACCTGCACCGCGCCGCACCGGAGTTCAAAAGCGTCGCGCGTGCGGGCGATTTCCCAGCCGCCGCTGAGCTGTATCCTCGAGCCTGCGCGGCCACCCTTCGTGAACGCGACCGCGCGCTCAGTTCCGCGCCAATCGGTCCGGGCGCCGGCTCGGGCCGCGAGCGCCGGCCACACCACGGCGAGTTCATCAGCGGAGAGACCCGCCAGCGACCCGGCCGGAATCGCGATGCCGCCGGAGCGCAACTCAACGTGGATGAGCGCCGCCACCACACCCTCGAGCCGGCCCCGCCAATCCGCCGCATGGCGCGCCAAGGCCAGGATTTCGCCTTCGAATCCGGGGTGCGCACGCGACAACGCCGGCAGCAGATCGCGCCGAACGCGGTTGCGCATGAAACGGGGTGATGCGTTGGTCGGATCCTCAACCCACGACGCACCGATGGCCTCCACATACTCAGCGACCGCCGCGCGCGACACATCCAACAACGGTCGCAGGCCCGTGCCGGGTGCGTAGAGGCCCGCCAGCCCGCGCGCCCCCGCGTTTCGCAAAACGCGCATGAGCACCGTCTCAACCTGGTCGTCGCGCGTGTGTGCGGTGGCCACGACGGCATCTGTGCGGCGAGCGACATCGCTCAGAAACTCGAGGCGCATGGCCCGCCACTCGGCTTCAGTGAAGCCCTGGCCCGGAGCGCGGCCAATGACGACCCGGAATCCCAGCGCCGCGGCTACCCGCGCCACCAGTCCCGCGGCGCGTGTGGCGGCCGGCCCCGTGCCATGATCGAATGTGGCGACCACGGCCACCGAGCCGCGCGCGACACGGCCCGCCGCATGCAGCATCGCCATGGAATCCCGGCCACCGGACACTGCCAGCACCAAGCGCCTGCCCCGCACGGCCAAGCGTACCGCCCGCTCGACCGGACGGTGTGATACTCTGGGGTCGTGGGCTCGCGCGAGCACGGTATTTCTAAGGTAGCGCGCCCCAACTGGAGCCGCCTATTATTACCGCTATTGCCGCCAGTACCGCGCGTCTTCTCCGGAGCGATTCACGTGCAAAGCCAGGGTCCCCTAGCGATTCTGTGGGTCGGTATCGGCCTGTGCTGCTTCTATATCGCGCTCGTGTGGCTGAACACGCTGCTCGGGTTCTTCCTCACGCCGCTGTTCATCATCCCGGCCACCTGGCTGATGGACTTCATGAAGGCCCGCAAATCGACCGATAAGGGCTCCGCCTGAGCGCGGAACCCCTGATTGAAGTGGCGCTCACCGGACTGCGGCTCTTGCCGCGGCCCCTGATCCTCCTGGCCCTGGTCGCGGCCATCGCCCTGCCCGCGGGCGCCCAGGATCCGATGCGTCCGTGGACCGCGTGGCGCACGCTGGAAACGGCGCGGTACCGCATCCACTTCCCCAGCGAGTATGAGCGTTGGGCAGTGGACGCGGCGCGACGCATCGAGAGCGTCGATTCAGCGGTCTCGGCGCTGGTCGGATACCAGCGGACGCAGCGCATCGACGTCATCGTGCACGATCCGTTCACGCGGTCAAACGGTTACGTCATCCCACTGCTCGATGGCACGTCCACCGTCTGGTGGGCTACGCCGCCCACTCCGCGGAACGATATCGGGAACTACCGCACGTGGAGCGAGATGCTCGCCACGCACGAACTCACGCACGTCGCGCACCTCACGCGGCCATCGCGCAACACGTGGCAACGGATGTTGTGGTCCTCGTTGCCGGGCAGCATCGGACCCATCGCACGCAAGTCGCCGCGCTGGGCCATCGAGGGCTATGCCACCGTCATCGAGGGACAGGTCACCGGCTCCGGGCGGCCAAACGGCGCCTGGCGGCCTGCGATCCTGCGGCAATGGGCCATTGAGGGACGACTGCCGGCCTACGGGTCGTTGAACGGGACTCCCACGTTTCAGGGCGGCGCTTTGCCGTACCTGAGCGGATCGGCCTACCTGGAATGGTTGCTCAAACGCCAAGGCGACTCCACGCTCGTGCACGTCTGGCGCCGGCTGACGGCCGTCACCAACCGCACGTTTGAGCAGGCGTTCGCCGGCGTCTTCGGCGAGTCGCCGGCGATCCTGTACGGACGGCACGTCGCGGAGCTCACCGGCGACGCGATGCGGGCCAAAGCGGACCTGGAGCGCGCCGGCATGCACCAAGGTGACCTGGTACAGCGACTCAACTGGGAGACCGGCGATCCCGCGATCTCGCCCGACGGAAACCGCGTGGCGCTGTCCCTGCGTGAGCGCAACAAGCCGTCGCGACTGGTTGTGTGGAATACCACACCGGACTCGGCCCCGGCCCCGGCCCGGCGGCGGGCCGCACCCCGGCGCCGCGATTCACTCGACGTGCCGGACCAATCGTTCTATCCCGCGCCAAAGCGGGAAGTGCGCGTGCTGTCCGCAGTGAACGGCAGCGCCTTCCAGCATCCGCGCTGGTTCGCCGACAATCGGCGCTTGTTGGTGACGCGCTGGACGGCGCGCGGCGACGATACGGTGGGGCCCGACGCCTACATATGGAATACAGCGACCGGCGCCGTGAGCCGGGTGACCCGGAACGAAGGCGTACTGCAAGCCGACCCGAGCCCCGACTCGCGCGAAGCGGTGGCCATGCGCTGCCACGAGGGCCATTGCGATATCGTGCGCCTGTACTTCGCCATCGGGTCGCTCACGTCGCTGCTGGAGGGCAGCCCGACGCGCTCGTACTATCGGCCGCGATACTCACCGGATGGACGGAGGTTCGTGGCCGCCGTCAGCGACAGCGGACGTTGGAGCCTGATCGTCGCCGACCGCGATGGGCGCAACCAGCGCCGCGTGGAGCCGGGCGACGGGGCCAACCGCTACGACGCGCAGTGGACGGCCGGTGGCGATTCCCTGATCGTGGTGTCGGACCGCGGCGGTATCCCGAATCTCGAGTACGTGAGCCTGGATGGCGGTGTGAGAAGCGTCACTCGGCTCACCGGCGCCGCCGTCGCACCCGAAGTCAATCGCGTGGACAACGCGATCTGGTTTCTGTCGCTCCATTCCCGCGGATTCGACGTGCGGCGCATTCCGCGCGGCGCGCCGATCGCGGACTCGACGGTCACCATCGACGCCGACCGATACGCCTTCGCCGGCGTACAGCGCCTGCCCGTTCCAACGCTGGGCCTGCGGCCCGGGCGCGCGCCGGACTACTACGGTGCCGGGCCGTCTCGCGTACGCTGGCTCCCTGGCGCGTTCGGAGCGGCTGACGGGTTCGGCGCGTCGCTGACGATCTTCCGCGGCGATATCGTGGGCCGGCTGAACACCACGCTCACCGGTGCCTTCGGCGAACAGGGCGCATGGCGGGGCGCCGCCGTGCGCTCGGTGTGGCGCTATCCGCGCCCGGCGATCGAAGTCGGAGTGCACGCGTTCGAGCACCGCCCGTCACAGGGACGCGACGCCGTCATTGGCGCGGACAGCCTTGACGCGCGTGGCATCCAGGGCGTGGTGTCACTGTCGCACACGTGGCGGCGCGAGGGCTGGCGGGTGGGCGCACGCGTCGGCGCCGCCGGCGGCCCTGTTTCATCCTGGATCACACAACCTCAGACGCGCGCGCTCGGTTTCGTGGATCTGGACCTGCAGTTGCGCCAGTTCGGGAGCACGCGCGGCGCGTTGGAACGGCTACGGTTGCAGGGCACCGCGGGCACGATGCGGGCGGAGTTCCGTCGCTACCTGGCCACGCTGCAGCTGGCCTCCATCGGTACTGGCTTTCCGCTGGACGTCTCCGCGACGCTGGGCCGAGTGTACGGCTCGAGACACCCGTTCGAAGAATTCGCGCTCGGCGGGATCCCCGCCGCGACGATGGACTCGTCCATCATGACGCAGCGGTGGAGCGTGCCACTGCTCCCGACCGGCACGGACCGCGGCCGCGCGCTCCGGGCGTGGCGTGTTGCGTTTCCCGGGAGGGTGACCGTCTACGCGGAAGGCGCCAGCCTGGGGCCAAACGCTGACACGTTCGCGACGTGGCACCGCGCCATCGGCCTCGAAACCCGCCTGTCCACGCCGGCAATCCCCGTGGCCTTTGCACCATCGATGCAGACGCGCTTGGGACTCGGCTATTCGCTGGACAAGCCCCTCGACGACAAATTGCGGATCTACCTCATGGTCCGCTACGAACCGTGATGATCGCGTCTGTCCGAGGTTGTCCGGACATCATATATTGGCTTGTCGTTTTCCCGATCGCTCCAATTCGCGGTGAACAACCGGAGGATGGACATGAAGCGGCACCATCTGCTGTTTCTCGCGGTTTGCTCTTCCCTCGCCTTGATGCCTTCGGCGGCACGGGCTCAGGCCTTCGGGCTGAACGAGCTTGGATCCTGCTCGTTCGCGCGCGGTTTCTCGACCACCAGCGCGCCCTGCAATGACGCGTCGGTCGTCTTCTGGAACCCGGGCGCGGCCGCGGGCATGAAAGGCAATTCGCTCCTTGTCGGCGCGGCCGCGATCGCGATCAAGGCCAAGTTCACGCGCGACAGCGCGCGGGGCCAACACGAGGGCGACGTGCCGCTCGCGATCGTTCCCCACATCTTCTACAACCGGTCGATGGGAGACCGAATGGCGGTGGGTTTCGGCCTGTACGTGCCCTACGGCCTGACGTCGCAGTGGAAGGATGACTTCCCCGGCCGATTCCTGGCCAAGAAGGCCGCGCTGTCCTCGATTTACATCCAGCCCAACTTCGCGATGTCGTTCAAGGGCGGGAAATGGATGCTCGGCGGCGGGCCGGTATTCGGCCATTCGACGGTCGAGCTGATTCAAGGAGCGGATCTCTCGGACCAGATTGCGTCGGTCATCACCACGGCGACGACACGCACGGTCCTTCGATTCTCTCAGCTGGGTATCGCCAAGCGCACCGAATTCGCGCGGGCGACGCTGACCGGCAGTGCCAACTCGTTCGGGCTCAATGTCGGCGGCATGGGCAAACTGACCGACAAGTGGACGATGGGCTTTCGGTACCTGTCGTCATTGATGATGAACTTCGATGACGCGGAAGCGAAGTTCGAACAGAAAGCGACTGGCATCACGTTCGCGACCGGCAACCCACTCGGCTATCCCGGGGGCACGCTGTTCGACACGCTCACGTCGATTCGCTCGCGGTTCTGCACGACGAACAGCGGCACCATGCCCGTGGCGCCCGGCGCCGTTCCGGGGTCAGCGCAGACCTGCGCGGCCAAAGGGCTCCTCGGCAACCAATCGGTCAAGACGCGCATTCCGCACCCCGACCAGTTCCAGGTCGGATTCGCCTACACCGGTTTCGAAGGTTGGCTGATCGCGGTTGACTACGAATTGACCGGCTGGCGGAAGCTGCGTGAACTGCACGTCAACTTCTCCAACGACAGCATCAATACAGCGGCAACGACGAATCCCAACACCAGCGGCCTCTGCCCGGCCACCGTGACCGTCGGCGAGGTGTGCGACTACGACATGCTCGACCGAGAGATCCTCCAGGACTACAACAACACGTCCTCGATTCGCGTCGGCGCTGAAAAGACCATGAAGAACGGCTGGCTGGTTCGCTTCGGCTTCGCGGGCGTGGCGTCCGCCGCGCCGGACGAAACGGTGACGCCGCTGCTCCCTGAGCAGGACCGGTCGTATTGGTCCGTCGGCTCGGCGTTCCCGCTCATCAAGGACAAGGTGACGCTCGACGCGACGTATGGACTCGTGCTGGGCAGCGGCCGTCGGGGACGCATCGACGACCGGTTCAACCGGAGCGTCTCCGGCCTGTCGATGAACAGCGGCATCTACGATCTCAGCGCCCACGTGTTGTCGTTCAGCCTGAAAGCCAACTTCTAATTCACCGAGCTCAGGAGATAACGAATGTCCCGCATGCATTCTCTTCGCGGCCTCGCGCTGACACTCGGTGTGATGGGCATCGCGAACTCGTGTACCGTCCCTTTTTCGGACGTCATTGCTCCAAACGCCGCGCGTGGCGACATGTTCAACAGCTACGTCGCCATCGGCAACAGCATCACCGCC
Organism: Gemmatimonadota bacterium; assembly: GCA_038060705.1. GTDB lineage: Bacteria > Gemmatimonadota > Gemmatimonadetes > Gemmatimonadales > Gemmatimonadaceae > DASPMP01. Next base: position 3,409 of record JBBTFS010000056.1, on the reverse strand, counting down.
GGCTACCAGTCCGGCGGCATCATCGACTCGACGCAGCGGCGCTCGTACGCCTTCCTGCTGGCACAGTCGATGGGCACGCGGTTCGGGTATCCCAGCCTTGCCGGCCGCGGCTGCGCTCCACTCATCGTCAGCTTCCTGACCCAGGCGCGTCCCGTCGGTACGACCGCCGCCACGTGCGATCTCCGCGCTGCGGCGACGGCCACCGACGCCATGAACAACCTCGGCGTTCCGGGTGCGTGGTCGTACGACCCGAATTCCCGATCCAGCGCGACCTCAAACGCGTTAACCACGTTCTTCCTCGGCGGCATGTCACAGGTGCAGCGGGCGCGGCAAGCCAACCCGACGTTCGCCAGCATCTGGATCGGCAACAACGATGTGCTCGGACCGGGGAGCACCGGCTGCACGACCGCCAACGCGGCGTGCCCGGTGCCGCTTACGGCCATCACCGCCTCCGCCACGTTCGCAACGACATATGACGCCATCATCGACAGCCTGAGGAAGACGAGCCCGAACCTCAAGGGCGTTCTGATCGGCGCCGTGAACGTCACCAACGCGCCACTCTACTTCCCCGTGGATTCGCTCACGGGTCCGGTGAAGACGGCCTTCGACGCAATCGCGTGCGGAGCCGGCACAGCGTCCACAACCTGCGCGATCGGCACGCCGAGCGCGGTGGACCTGGACGCGAGTTGCGCCCCGGGTAGCGGCGCGCTGATCAACGCGATGTTGGCGTTCCAGATTCGCACCAACGCGCTGCCGGCGTTCATCGTTTGCACGCCCGGCGGCGCTGGCACCTTCGGCCCGCTCCCAGCGGTGGTCGGCGACATCCTGGTACTGACCGCCGCGGAGCAAACGACGATTTCCACCGCGGTCACCGCATACAATGCGTATCTCAGCACCAAGGCCACCGCGCTCGGATGGGCGTACTACAATCCCAACACACAGTTGGCAGCGCTGAAAACTGTCGGCACGGTCGTTCGGCGCGTACCGAACTTCGGCAGCGCAACGGCGCCATTCGGGACGGGCATGTCGTTGGACGGAGTGCATCCGAACGCCGCGGTTCACCTGATCGTTGCCAACGACATCATCACTGCTATCAACGCCAAGTACGGAACCAAGCTGCCGGCAGTGTTCTAGTCAGGTCGCTGTTCAAGTATCATCGGGGGCGGTCGAAAGGCCGCCCCCGATTTTCTTTTTGAGGAACCTGAGTGCCGAGATCGATTGAAGCGCCGGGAGCGATGATCGCGCTGTGGTGGCGACGCCTGTCGCGTATGCCGTTCGGGAAGACGCTGTTCAGTATCATGCTTGGCCGCATCGTGCCGTACACCGGCAGCATCGGCGCGCGCTGCGAGGAGCTCGGACCCGGGTATGCGCGCTGGACGCTGCGCGACCGGCGCTCCGTCCGGAATCATCTGCGCTCCGTTCACGCGGTGGCGCTCGTGAACCTCGCCGAGGTCAGCAGCGGCTCGGCCATGCTCACGGCACTGGGTCCGGGGATCCGCGGCATCGTGACAGGGCTCGAGATCTCGTATCTCAAGAAGGCACGCGGTACGCTGGTGGCCGAGGGGCGCGGTACCGTGCCGGAGATTCAGGGACGAACCAACGTGGACGCGCACGCCGAGATCAAGGACGCCTCGGGTGAGTTGGTGGCCAAGGCCACGGTGCATTGGCGGTTGGAGCGGGCGCCGTGAACACCCCGCTCACGAGCGACGCCGGCATTCGCGTACCGCTCGTCTGCGGTGCCATGTACCCGTGCAGCAATCCGGAGCTCGTTGGCGCCGTATCCGCGGCGGGCGGCATTGGCATCATCCAGCCCATCGCGCTGACCTATGTGCATGGCCACGACTTTCGCGCCGGGGTGCGCATCGCCCAGCGCATCGCCGGCAACAATCCGCTCGGATTCAATGCCCTGATCGAGCAGTCGAACAAGTACTATCGCACACGAATGGAACGCTGGATCGAGTTGGCGCTGGCCGAGGGCATCCGGTTCTTCATCACGTCGCTGGGCAATCCGCGCTGGGTGGTGGATCGAGTATCGCAGGTGGGCGGCGTGGTGTACCACGACGTGACCGCGCTCAAATGGGCACTCAAAGGACGCGATGCCGGCGTGCGCGGCTTGATCGCGGTGAACAGTCGCGCGGGGGGCCACGCCGGCGACAAGTCCGCGGAAGCGCTCCTGGATGAGCTGCGCCCGGTCGGACTTCCGGTGGTGTGTGCCGGAGGCCTCGGAACACCACAGGACTTCCGCCGTGTGATGGACATGGGCTACGCCGGTGCGCAACTGGGCACCCGGTTCATCGCCACTACCGACTGTTCGGCAAGCGCGGACTACAAGCAGGCGATCGTCGACGCCACGGCGGCCGACATCGTGCTCACCGAGAGACTGACCGGAGTACCGGTGGCGGTGATCAACAATTCCTACGTGGGGCAACTGGGACTCAAGGCCGGGCCGATCGCGCGCTGGATGCTGCAGCACCGGCGGATGAAGCACTGGATGCGGACGATCTACGCGCTGCGATCACTGCGCCAGCTCAAGCGGGATCTGGGGGTGAAGCGCGGAGCGGAGGAATACTGGCAAGCGGGGGCGAGCGTCGATGGCATTGAGGGCGTGATGCCCGCGGGGCAGATCCTGCGCGAGTTCGAGGCTGCGCTGTGACTTGAGTCAGACCACCATCACGTAGACGTCGTACAGGGCATGGGTCCACGCGGTGACACCGAAACCGCGCGTGAGATACAGCGCGCTGAACACCAGGCCAGCGATGGCGCGATACGTAAATGACGCCAACTCGAGTTGGTCGCCGTACTCGCCCACATAGTGAAACGCCGAAAAGATCAGGGCGCCGATGAGCGCCGCGGTGACGCCCGCGGCAACTCGCTGGCCACCGAGCAGCCAGCGCAGCCCGGCGGCGAGACCGCCCACGAGCAAAACGCGGAACAGCAGTTCTTCGTACAGGCCGGCACCCAGGGCCAGCATCAAGCGAGTACCAGAGCCGAGCGACGCCAGCGGCGGCGCGCCCTCCTGCGTCAGGATGCTCAAGCCGAGCAATCGCTGGGTCAGGGATCCCACGACGACGCCCAGGAGCAGCGCAAGAACCGCGGACTCGCCGAGCATCAGTCCGAACACCCGAAGGCTGAGCCGCTCCCGATTCCGCATCATGTCACGACCCACGATGTAGACGCAGACGGCGATCGCCGTGGCAAAGAACGCCAACGAGCCGCGGGCACCCGCGAAGATCAGGAACGGCGTCTTGAGGGCGACGTCCGCCGCGTTACGAACATTGGCGCCCGGGTCGCCCGACAATCCAGCAGCCAGCGCTTCATACAGCAGGAAGAGCGGCAGGGCGAACAGCACGCTGTACCGCGGCGCCCGCGATGCGTGCCAGTACGCAGTCACCGCCCTGGAAGCCACTAG
>JBBTFS010000055.1:0-37728 GCA_038060705.1 Gemmatimonadota bacterium | reverse complement strand
TGGACACCACGCGCGGTGCCGCAATGGCTGCGTCCGCGCCAAGGCGCTTCTTGGCGTCCGCAACCCAGCGCTCAAACGAAGCGCGGAACAGGCGCTCGAGCACCTGCTCGTTGGCGATGAGCTGGCCGGTGGATGAACCGCCGGACGATGGAGTTCCCGACATAGCGTGTGATTCCCGTGAAGTGTTGCGTGGACTGCGTCGTTTTGCGCCCCTAAAACTGCGCGATTCGGCTGACCTCCGCGACTGCGACATCGGACAAACGGTCGCCCAACGGCACCGCGGCGAATACATTGGCGACTCGCCCTCAAAACTACACCATGACCCGCGCCCAGCGACTGGCGGAATCGATCGAACGTTCCATGAGCGGGCCCATGTGGCACGGGCCCTCATTGGCTGACCTCCTCGGCGACGTCCCCCATGCGGACGCCGCCGCCCGACCGGTTCGGTCGGCCCACTCCATCTGGGAGCTGGTCCTCCACACGACGTCCTGGACGGAAATCGCGCGGCAGCGCCTGGCGCCCGTCGAAGCGCCAGAACCCACTCCCGAGCAGGACTGGCCACCGGTGGGCGACACATCCGCCGAGGCATGGCGCGCGGCAGTGCAGCGCCTCAAGGACGCCCATCGCGACCTCGCGGCGGACGTGGCAGAGCTGAGCGATGCCGCGCTGAAGGCCCGCGTCGCCGGCAAGGACCACGCGGTCACCGCCATGGTCCACGGCATCATCGAACACGACGCGTATCACGGCGGCCAGATCGCCGTTCTCAAACGGGCACTGGAGGCCTGACGCCATGCATCGCTCTGTATTCGCCCTGCTCTTCGTCACCGTGGCGGCGCATGCCGCGCACGCACAGAACGCCGGCACGCTGGACGCGGTCGCCCGCGCCATGGGCGGCCGAGAGCGGATCCTCGCCGTCCGGACGCTCGTACTCGAGGGCACGGGCGAAAACTTCAACTTCGGCCAAAACCACACCCCCTCAGCGGACTTGCCGCGCTACGAGATCATGCGGTACCGGCGCAGCATCGACATCGCCAACCGCCGCTGGTTCGTGGACCTGACTCGCGAGCCACGCTTCGTCACCGGTAACACGGCGCCCCAACGGCAGCGCCTTGGCGTCGATGCTGATGTCGCGTACAACGTCGGCAACGACGGCGTGATGCAACGCGTCGGGGGCCAGACGGCCGTGGATCGCCTCAACGAGCTGTTCCACCATCCGATCGTCTTTCTGCAGACCGCCTGGATGTCCGGCAGTGAGGTCACCGAGAATCCGCCGCGTGGGCAGATGCGCTCGATCCGGCTCAATGCGGCGGGCAACCAGTTCACCATCCTCGTGGATCCGGTCACCAGCCTGCCGACGCGGATCCAGAAACTCAGCTACCACCCTATGCTCGGCGACGCGGTGATCGAGACCGAGTTTGGCGACTGGAAGAGCGTGGACGGTCTGATGTTGCCGATGCGGATCACGCAGCGGCTCGCGGAGAAGTGGGTGCTAAGCGACGTGCGCCTGACGTCAGCCCGGGTGAACGCGGAGGTCGGCGACCTGGCGGCGTCGGCGGATGCACGAGCGCAGCCTGCGCCGGGTCCGGTGGCGGTGACGGTCAACGTCGAGGAGATCGCGCCCGGCGTCTGGTACCTCAACGGGCAGTCACATCACAGCGTGGCCATCGAGCAGCAGCGCTCCATCGTCCTCGTAGAGGCGCCGCAGAGCGAGGAGCGCACGCTGGCCGTGATCGAAAAGGCACGCACGCTGGTGCCCGGCAAGCCGGTGGAGATCGTGATCAACACCCACCACCACTTCGATCACGCCGGCGGCATTCGAGCGGCCATTTCCCAAGGCCTCACGATTCTCACGCACGAGGCGAATCGCGACCTGTACGAGCGCGTCGTACTCCCCGGAAAGCACACCGTGATGACGGACGCCCAGGCCCGAAACCCGAAGCCGCTGCGCCTGATGGCCCTGGGCGACAGGTACGTCCGGCGCGACAGCCTGCGCACCATCGAGGTGTACCAGGTCATTGGCAACCCGCACTCGGGCAGCATGCTGGTGGTGTACCTGCCCGCCGAGCGCGTCCTGATTCAGGCGGACCTGTACAATCCGCCCGCAGCCAACGCCACGGCGCCGGTTTCGTTCCCGTTCGCGCCGAACCTGTTGGAGAACATCCAGCGGCGCGGGCTCCAGGTGGACCGAGTGGCCGGCATCCATGGCCGCACCGTGACCCTCAGCGACATCCAGGCCGCCGTGCGCGCACCCTGACTACTTTGCGTGTCATTCTGGCGACCTCACGGAGAACAAAACATGGCCGTAAAGCTCGAAAAATCGATCAAGCGTGAACTGGAACTGGAAGGCCGCACCTACACGATCACCATCGCGCCGGAAGGCGTGAAGGTCGTGGAGAAAGGCAAGCGGAAGGGCCGCGAGATTCCGTGGCGCGCGATCATCTCCGGCGACGCCCAGCTCGCCGAAGAACTGAAGATGTCGCTCGACGCGCTGAACGCTTAAGCCTGCTTAGCGCTCGGGCGTGCGACGCGATGGCCGACGCCGTCGCGTCGCCGCCGACGGCGGTGCGGGACGACCGCGCTTTCTGAGATCGAGCGACAGCTGCGTCTGCTCCGGCGGCTTTTCCGCCAGTTGGCGCACCTGATGCAAGTATCGAAGGACCCGGAGCGGGGCGCGCATGCTGCCACCCCGCGCCCGCCTGAAATACTCCAGTTCGTCCAGCACCGCGCGCGGCAGATGCGATGACAGGCGTAGCCGCAGCAGCTTGTCCAGTTCCTTGCGGTCGTGCTCCAGGCACGCCTGTGATAAGCGCTCCAGGTAGGCGAGGAACCCCTCGCTCGGACGCTCCCAATCCATGGAATCCACCAGTCGCAGCGTCATGCGGCCGCGTCCCCGATGATGCCGGGCAACCGGTTGGGCCGGCGCATACCCAGCGCCCACAGGTCGCCGACCCGCTTCACCCGCTTCACAAGATTCTCGATCGTGAAATCCAGCGGGCTCAGGTCGTTCGTGAGCTCGGTCCACTTGAGAGGCGTGGACGTGGACGCGTAGGTCTCGGCGCGCGCGGCGTATACGCTGGCGACCGTCTTGCCGCGGATGTTCTGGAGATAGTCCACGTACACCGCGTCCGGCGGACGTGACCGGACACCACGCAGCACCGTAGTCTCCTTCGGATGCTTCTCGTTCACGCGCCGCGCCACCAACTCGGCCAATACGCGCGACAGCTCGTACGTGGCGCCGCGCGGCAGGGGCAGGACGATGTGGATCCCGCTGGCGCCGGACGTCTTGGGAACCGCGTGCAGGCCGAGTTCGTCCAGCTCTTCCTTCACCCAGCGGGCCACCTGCACGACCCGCTTGAACGTCGCCGTCGGCCCGGGATCCAGATCCACGATGGAGTAGTCCGGGTTGGCCACGCTCTGCACGCGTGAGTGCCACGGATCGGTGGAGATCGCGCCCAGCTGGATGAGGTACAGCAGCGTCGGGAGGTCGCCGCCGATGAAGCGCAGTTCGGTATCGATGCCCTCGTCGGCGACTGGTTCAACGCGCACACCGTCCGGCGGCTGCACCAGCGCCTTCTGCTGGTAGAACGCCTCCTGCGTGATTCCGTTCGGGAAGCGCCGCAGCACCATGGGACGGTCGCGCAATGCGGGCAGCAGGCAGGGGGCAATGTCGGCATAGTACTGGAGCAGCCTGCCCTTGGTGATTCTGGGAACGGGAAAGAAGATCTTGTCCAGGTTGGTGAACGTGATCTTCGCCGCCGATGCCTTCCCCGCCGGCACATGCACGGTGTCAAGTTCGTGCGCGGTGTTGTTGGCGGCCGCCGTTCGCGGCGTGGTGCGTTCGCGCGTCACCTGTCGCGCCGCCTTGTCGTCGCGCAGACCCAGGAACGCCGGGTGGCGCAGCATACCGGTGGACGTCCACTCGTTGAATCGCACCTGCGCCACGAACTTGGGCGCGACGAAGTGCGCCCCGGTCATCAGCCCAGCCGGGAAATCCGTGAATGCCGGCGTGTCACGCTCGATGGCCTTCAGTTTTCTGGCGATATCGGCGAGCGCCTTGTCGGTGAAGCCGGTGCCGACACTGCCGGCATAGTGCAACTTGCCGCCCTTGTAGTAGCCGAGGAGCAGGGCGCCCATGTGCTGACGCGACTTGCGCGGGTCCGTCCAGCCGCCCACGACGAATTCCTGCTGGTGCTCCAGTTTGATCTTCTGCCAGTGACGCACGCGGCGGCCCGGGTCGTACCGGCCGTCGCGCCGCTTGGCGATGATGCCTTCCCATCCGTTGGCCAGGGCTTCGCGCAGGAGGTCTTCCGGTGTTTCCAGCGCGACTTCGGTGAGCCTGAGCCACTTATTCGACGCCGGCGCGACCGACTTCATGACTTTCTCGAGCCGCATGCGACGGTGGTCCCACGCATCGTTCACCAGCAGCTCATCGCCGTCCACCAGAAGGTCGAAGACGTACATCGCCGCCGGCGTGTGCCCCGCCGCCGCGCGCACCGACATTTCGTCGCGCAGCTGCATTCGGCCCTGAAGCGCTTCGAAACGCGCCGGGTTGCCCGTGCGGTCGAGCGCGACGATCTCGCCGTCAACGACGAGGTGGCGCTTCAGTCGGGCGGCCAGCGCGCGGAGCGCCTTGGCCACTTCGGGAAACTGCGCTGCCTTGTCGTGCCCGTTGCGCGTCATGAGTGCGACCGCGTCAGGCGCCACCAGGCAGACGACCCGGATACCGTCGTACTTGGGCTCATACGCCCACCCGTCGCCGGACGGCGCACGATCGCCCGGGGACGCCAGCATCGGCTGAATGAGGCTCGCGACCTTCGGAGCCTGGCGTCCGGTTGCCACGCGATTGCCCCGCTACGCCGTCTTGCGGCGCTTTTTCGGCTTGGCCTCGGCCGTGCCAGCCTTGGACCTCTCAGCGGGGGCCGCCTTGGTCTCGGATGCTTTCTTTTTCGGCTTGCCCTGCGAGAGACTCTCCTGAAGGCGCGTCATCAGGTCCAGGACGTTGGTCGGTTCCGGCTCAACAACTTCGGGTACTTCGGTCTTTTTTCCCTTCAGCTTGTCGTTGATGATCTTCATCAGGTTGTCGCGATACTCGTTGCTGTACTTCTCGGGCTTGAACGTGTCCGCCATCGTGCTCACCAACTGCTCCGCCATTTGGAGTTCGGCGGGGCGCACGTTCTCGGCGGTCGGGAAGTTGAACGTCGACGCGTCCACCAGCTCATCGGCGTAGCGCATGACTTCCAGCACCATCGCATCCTCGATGACCTTGATGCAGACAAAGTGCATCGAGTTCGAGCGCATGGTCACCATGCCAATGCCCACCTTGCCTGACTTCCGGATCGTCTCGCGCAGCAGCGCGTACGCTTTCTCGCCGCCCTTCTGCGGCAGGATGTAATACGGCGTTTCGAAGTACCGCGGGTCCACCTCGTCAGACCCGACGAATTCCTGGATGTCGATCGTCCTGGACTTCTCGACAGCTGCCGCCCGGAAGTCGTCTTCTTCCATCACGACGTACTTGCCCTTGGTGTACTCGTAGCCCTTTACGATGTCTTCCCATGGCACCGACTTCTCTTCCTTGGCGCACACGCGGTCGTACTTGATCGGCGACATGTCCTTCTTGTGCAGTTGGCGGAACTTGATCCGCTCTTCACTGCGCACGGCTGTGTGCAGTTCGATCGGAATGTTCACGAGGCCGAAACTGATCGCGCCTTTCCAGATGGATCGCATGAGTGAGTTGTGCGACTGGTGAGAGAAAGCGACAGCGCCAAATGATGATTGCGCTCCGTGGACGCGGCAAGCCGCTCCAGTGCAACTGGGAATCCAAGGACTGGAGCCCATCGACGCACGCTAACAATTCGTGAACATTCGGCTGTGGAATAGCCGTGTTTTCTCCACGTCAGAGCATGAGTTTCCCACAGCCTGAACCCCGTCCGATGGATCGCCGGGTTCAGGTCTGGATTGCAATGCACCTGCGTTCGGGAGCGCCCGTCCCTTCGGGTCCGCACCAGATACGGCGCTCTTTATAGCGCGGTGCAGCCCCGCGTATTTAGTCGCTTTCTAGCCAGTTATTTCGTCCCTTTCGGCGCATTGCTTTCCACGCCTGTGCACAACGCTTATCAACGATCCATCCGCCAGCCACTCGCTGTGGCCACATGGAGTTAGCACGGAATCCACAGTGGTCCACACGGGCTATCAACATGATCTACAACAACTTAGATGGTGTCTCGCTATTGCGTCGCTTCCGTAACGCATCTACGTTGCCCGTCCCTGAAGCGCGCCGGTCAATTCCAGTCTCCACTCGCACCACTCGGCAGTCCACTCAGCGTGCAACTGCTTCCCTGCAACCGACCGACTGGATCCCTCGAGACCGCGCCGCGCACGTCGCTGCGCGCGGACTCGCCGCAGGAAACCTGGGAAGGATTTTGGTGCATCGCGGATGAGGGCTACTACACGCGCTGCACCCATGCGGACGGCCACGAATGCTGGTTTCGCCTGGCCGACGAATCGCCGCGCGAAGAGCATTCCGACGGTCCACGCGCCAGAATCATCAAGTTTTCCTCAAGTCGCGCCCACGAGGACGTGATGGCCATGCGCTTGATGGCGGCTCGCGGCCGCCGGCCCATCCTCGTCGGCACGTCCCGCCGGCGCGCGCGGCCGGCTGGAGCCGCGCGCTAGTGGACGCGCGGAGTCGCGCGCGCCACCGAGCCGGGCAGCAGGTCCAGTTGCGGGGTACGCCGCGTGGCGATGCGGGCCGCGGCCTCGTACAGCCAGTCCAGCGCGGAGTGGAAACGGGCGTCTCCGGCGGTGGCTTCGCCGGCCAGGGACAGGGCCACGAAGACGCGCTGGCGGATGTCCGCCGGCTCACCGTGCAGCCGGTACAGCAGCAGTTCGGTGGCGCCGTCCGTGAGGTGGTGCAGCGCGAAAAAGAAGAATCGCAGCGTCATCTCGGCGGATTCGTCGCCCGACGTCAGCGCCGCCTTCTCGCGCCCAGGGCGGTTTTCGCGGATGGTGGCAACGATCTCCATTCCGCGGTCCAGGCCGGAGGGGCCGGCGCCCTGCAGCACTTCGGTCCACAGCTCCACGATGGCGCGAAGGTACTCGATGGCCCAGTCGTCGCCCGGCACGGCCTCAAACAGGCGTTCGCGGTGAAGCGCCAGCCAGCTCCGGAATTCCGTGTCCCGGCCGGCCACGGTGCCAAGGGCGGCCAGCAGCAGCGCTTGGTACAGTGCGCCGCCGATGTCCGTGTTCCCCAACGGAATCGAGACGCCCAGGTCAAAGGCGCGGCGTGCACCCAGCTCGATGAACCGGGTGCGCTCGGCGCGTTGTTCGGCAGTGGCGGGACTGTTGGGATGGCCCAGACCGAAGAGATCCAGACGCTCGCGCGCCGCGAGTTCGTAGGCGCTCGACAGAGGCAGAAGATGGTCCGGCACGGACGCACTCAGAGTCCAGGTGCCGGCCACAAGTTGCCGCCGCACCTGTTCGGCGAAGGCGAGCAACTCCTTGCGATCCGCGGGTTCAAACACCGCGACCGCCCAATGCGCATCGAGCAGGTCGCCGGCGTCGTCCACTGGCATCATGAATCTGCGTCCGAAGCGCTGGATCCGACGTGGAAGATGTGTGCTGCCAATCAGTTGACGCGCAAGAGCACCAAGAGCAACCGCCGTTACGGGCGAACTAGTCACACGGTGGCCACACGGCAGGAGGTGGCCCATGGGGTTTGAACCGAACGCCAGCCAGCGCCTGCATCTCCTGCTCAGCTCGACCTCCGACCTCGTCCTCAGAAAAGAACTTCAGCAGCTCCTGGAAACCTCCCCAATGCCCTTTGTTGCCAGTGTTGGTCTCCGGAACGCGATCGCGGGATGCGACGCGTGCCAGTCCGATGGGATCGCACCGATCGATCGTGGCGAACTCTGCGCCACGCACCGCGCCCGTTTCAACCTGGAGGTCTGCGCGGACCGCGCGGCGCTGCAGGAGGGCCCGGATGACCATCTGGACGAACTGATGCGTCGCGCCATGGCGCGCGGCGAGCTTGGCATCGAACTGTTGTCCGCTTTTCGCCAGCAGGCGCGGGCGCTCGATGCGGTGTGGGAGGCTTATCGCCGCGGCGCAGCGCAGTTGCCGGACGGCGTGGCGTCCGGGGTGGAACGGGCACTGGTGAAAGTGCCGCGCATTCTCGGTGGCGCGCCCTCGCGTGTCACGTCAGTCGCTTAACGCACGGACGACGATCATGACTCAATCGACCGAGACAGGCCCGATCTTCACCTTGGAGGACGTGCTGCGGCTGCAGCGGTTGGCCGCCAGCTTCGAGTTTCGGGCCCGCACCACGCGGCATCTGGAGGAATCCCAGGACGCCGAACGCGTGGCCAATCAGCTGCAGGTGCTGGCCGACAAGGTCGCCCAGCACGTCGTGGCCTAGCGAATCGCTACCAGATCGCGACGTTGTCCAGCCACGTGTTGGACCACGCGAAGTAGTTGTTCAACAGGGCAAGTGCCGTCGCCACGTTGCACGAGTTGTACCGAACGCTCTTGGAACTGGCGATGGTTGCGTCGTCGGTGGATGACGCCGGCGGACTGGCCGCGCCCGGCAACAGGTAGTTGAGGCCACTGTATACGACGCCCGAGGACGGCTGGCTTCCGGTGCCGAGAATCTGTCCACCCACGAGAATGATCCCGTCGAAGTCGCGAGAACCGGGGAAGGTCACGTTGCCGTCGGCAATGAGAATCCCGTTGCCATCGCTCGGAATGGTGTAGCTCGCCTGCTTGATCCGGGTCACCCGCCAGCTTGAACCGGGCCAGCCGTTCGTCGGAATCGTGTTGTCCGCCGGGATGGCGTCGTTGTTGATGATCGCGTTCCAGTCGATCCCGATCAGCGCCTTGAGGGCAGACGCACTCATTGTCGACACACCGGCCGGCTTGCCAATTGGCGCCGGCGTGCTTCCGCTGGTGCGGTATTCCCCGATCGGGACCGTGACGCCGGCGACCGAATCTTGCACGCCACATTCATCGGCGCCGCTGATCGCGCTCGTCGAGCCCGATTTCGTAACGCCGCCAAGCGCGACCCACGCAGCGACGATCTTCATGCTCGCGGTCCGAAACGTGGCGTACTGGCCAACGATCCGCTCGGGATACACCGTCAGTCCCGTGCCGCTCATCTTGAGCGTCGTGTCGACGCCGCGCGACTTGACGAAGAAGAGCGCCGGCATCGTATCGGCGATGTAGGGGCGCAGGCGAATGGCCGCGACATCGGCGTACCCGCCGGTAAGGCTCACCCGGGTCCACTCGGAATCTGCCGACGACGTGCCCGGATTCGTGACGCAGTTGGAGCACGAAAGCCCCAAACCGCGTTGCGACATGAACGTCTGGAGCCCGGCTTCCGCCAGCTGATAGGCGCGATCCTGTGCCCGCACCGCTTGGTTGGCGATGATCTCTGCCCGGGTGGACGCAGACGAGGCGGCGACCGCCGCCGTGATCAACGCCAGCGCCAGAATCGCCAGCGGAAGCGCAAAACCGCGGCGCGGACGCTTTGCCGTTACCCGAATTTCATCAGAAGTTGCGGACATTCTTGAAAAAGATCGAGGCCACCACCGTCGTCTTCGACGGCACGGTCTTGCCCATGGGAGTGTAACTGCTGCGGCCAACGAATACGATGTCGATGCCGCGAATCAGGGCCAGCGCCGGAGGCGACGAGACCGACGCCGTCGCCGCGGCCGTCCAGTACTTGAATCGCGCGCTGGTGTCGAACGGGGCGACCAGTTCATCACCGGTTCCGCCCTCCACCGACCGATACAGGCCATTCCATCCCGGGAACGCGGCTGACGCCTTGAACTGGTACGTGACCCGCTGATAGAAGAACACGGCCTGCCCCTTCGGGGCCGTAGGGGACGCCACCGCCGGACTGATATCGAGCACTTCACCCGCGCGTCCGCCCAGCGTGATGGTCCGGATCTGCGCCTGGCCGGCACCGCTTCCGGTGCACTGTGCCGCGTCGGTCGAGGCGGTCGGCGCATCCGTCGTCAGCGGCGCCGGGACCACCGGCATGGTGTACGCACCGAGTTGGTTCCGGTATGCCCAACCGGCGTACACTGCCTGGACCAGCGCCAAGGAGTCCACGGGAAGCATGCTCACCACGTTCTTGGTGCCCGACACACCGCAATTCATGCCGAACCGGTACGGCACGACGAGGCGAATCGTCTTCCCGTCCGACGACGCCGAGTCGACTCCCAGGGAGTCCTGCACCATCCGCGCCTCGGACATCAGCACGTTCATCCCCTGCCGCGAGACCGTGCGGGCGTTCCGCAAAGCATTCTGCTGATCGGTGAAGCGCCCTTGTGTCACCATGATCCGCGTGAACGTGGCGCCGAGAATGGCCAGCAGCGTGAACGCGACGATCAGCTCCGCCAGCGAAAAACCGGCACGGGCCCCGCGACGGCCCCTCAGCATGTGATGCAGAGCGTCGTGCCCGTGCCCGGCCGAGTTCGGCTGAACGTCACGGAATCGGCTCTGAATTCAGATGCCTGCGGCGCCACGACGACCTTGATCGTGTACCAGTTGGACTTCGTCGCCGTGATCGTGAGCCGGCGAGTGAACGTGAAATCGCCGACCAGCATCAGCGTGCTCCCGCTCGACTGCTTGGCGATGTCCGTGAATCCCATGACGCCAAAACGCCCCGCCTCCTGCGCCAACGCCGCATTGCGCTTGGCGACCAGGTCGTTGGTGCGCCCGCTCTGCGAGACGAGATAGGACAAGCGGGCCAGCAGCATCATCGCCACGGACAGGACCGTCAACGCAATGATGACTTCGGCGAGCGAGAAGCCGCCGCGGCGTCGCGAACGGCGTTTGGCAGGCATCACTGAACTCTCGTCATTCCCGATTTGGAGACCCGGATCGTCTTTGAAAACCCGCTCTTGGACACCTTCATGAATAGCGTGTCGGAGGCGATGCCATTCGGGAACACGGTGAGCGCGGTGGGATAGATCGTCACGTCGCTGGCCGCCAGGCCCATCTCCGATCCCGGACCGAGTCCGGTCTTTCGATAGATGGTGGCCTCGGTTCGGTCCGTGACACGCACCTCCAGCGCCGAGCTATTCCAGAGAAATTTCACCGGCCGGCGGTTACGACCGGCGATCGCGAACGCCTGCTGCACTTCGGACTGCAACGCGTTGGCCGCCCGCTGCACCTTGTTCTGTGTGTTAACGGACGAGATTCTCGGCACCGTGATGGCGGCGACGATGCCGACAATGGTAAGGGTGACGATCAACTCCAGCACCGTGAAGGCGTGCTTTGGGTGCCACAGTCCGGGCAGGAGATGCAACGACCCGGGCAAGCGAACCAGCCTGGGCCCTCCGCGGGGGGCCACCGGCTGCCGAACCGCATCAGTGCTCGCGCGCCTAGTAGATCTCAGTCCATGCACGGTGTCTTGCCTGAACAACCTGAGCCGACCCGCGCATCGCGCGCTCCAATGAGCAGGCGGAGTAGAGGATATCGACGGTGCCGTTGAAATCCTGCTCGTCAGCCGCGGGGTCCGCATTGCGGGCCATAATGCCCCCATAAACCGTGGCATGCCCGTTGGCCTTGGTGATGTCGTCTTTGACGATAATCAGGCCGTGCCACTCGAACCCGGCGTTGAAGCTGAAGTCGCCATTCACGATGAGAATCCCCTGACCGCGGCCGCCGTGCGACGAGGTGGTCTGCGAGACATAGATAATGGGAAAGTAATTGTTGCACGCAGTGACCGCATCGGAGTGTTGTGCGGTCCGCCACGGTTCGCCGTAGTTCGTGATGCTGCTCTTGTTGCAGGAACCATCTGCGTTGGTGGTCGGAGCCCCATCTGAGAGTACCGTAACCGTGATGTTAGCGCCCGCCACGAGTGCGGTCCACGTTTCGTCGCCGAACCGCACGTAGGTGTTGGAGTCCGCCGCCAGCGCGCTCTGCGTCACTTGCGGCGTGCCGGTGACGTTTTCCGCCTTCTGGATGGACGTGGTGGCGTTCGGACCGATCACCAGCCCTGCCTTGTCCGGCCCGGCGGCGCATCCTGTCCACCCAGGCGCGGTGTTGTTGTTCCCGCGAATCTGCCCTGCGCCCTTCACGACGACGTTGCCGCCCGTGGTGACTGCCCCCTCGGTCTTGATCGTCGGAATACGCAGCCGCAGAATGGCGCCCACACGCTTCACCGCGGTGCGCGCGGCGCTGGTGGAGTTGCCCACGGTCGCCCGGCCCTCCGACACAATCCAGAACGTCTCATTGTTGAGCCGGAGGTACCGCACCATCGCCGTACCCTGATTCGCAATGGTGTAGTTCGTATCGAAGAAGGCTCCGTTCGCCATCTGCAGGTTGGGTGTCTTGTCCCAGTCCGCCTGGATTCGGTTCAGCCCATACTCGGCGGCCGCCATCGCGCGCGACTGCACCAGTTGATTCTGCCCCAATCGCGCTTCCTGGGTGGTGACGAAGGACGAGCCGGCGATGAGCACCGCGACAATGACCAGCGCGCCGAGCGCCATGAACATGGCGAACCCCCGGCGCGACCTGATGCCGCCGCGCTCCGCGGCCCGGAACGCACGGGAATACACCTGCGACCAACGTTGCGAGATCGGGATGTGCATGGTCAGATCCTGTTGCGAATGCCGACGACGAAGCGCAACGAATCGCCGCCGGTGATCGTGGCATTGGAACCAGTCGCGCGGCGCAGCGATTCGGCCGACGTCCGGACGCCGACGCTGATGCGCGCGATCGTGTCCGCCGGCGTGAGGGACGTCCTGCGCGTACCGTACTGGTCGTAGAAGACGAAGAACAATCCGCTCGTGGTCGTGTCCGCCGTGATGGGGAGAATGGGGCCGGCGAGCACCTCACGGCTCCCGCACGTGCCGGGCGCCGCGGTGCCGGAAGGCGTGCACGTCTGGTAACCCACGTACCACTGGTAATCGGCCCCGATGTATCCGCTGTACCGCACTTCACGCGCGATACGGATCGGCGCCCCGACATTGATCTGCGCCTGGGTGGGGGCCGCGCTCAGCGTGAGCCGGTACCGGGGTGACGCATCATCAGCGGCCGTGATCAGCGGCGTGGCGTTGGATGACAGGCAGGAATTGGGTGCGAATGCGGCGGACGACGCCGTATCCATCACCGTGAAGTTCGTCCATGAGTCGTCCGCGTTACCAGCAGACGTGCTGTCGTTGTACAGGAAGACTTGGTCGCCCACCGCCGGCGCATTGATCCAGGCGGTGAGTACGGTGCCGACCTGGTTGCTGGCCCCGACGGGAATCGCCATGGACTTGGGCGGCAACTCGATCTTGGTCGGCTGACCCGAAACGTAGGCGCAAAGGACGGATGCACCGGTGAAAGCGCGGAACTGGATGGACGTATCGCTGATGGCGTACAAGTCGCCACCGACCGTGGAGATCCCGCGCAAGTCCGTCGGCAGGATCGTCTCGATGTCTCGCATCCGGGCGCGAGCATCAGCAATCGCGGACACCGCACGGTGGAAGCGCTGCTGGCGTACCAGAAGCGCGGTAAGCAACGAGCCGATGATGCCCATCAACGTCGCCACGATCATCAGTTCAGCCAGCGTAAAGCCGGCACGTGAAGAACGACGGACGGAAGTGCGATTCGTGCGTGAGGCAATCATGCGCCGGGCCTGCAAGGCATAAGGGTCGTGAACGCCGCGACGCGAGTGCCGCGGCGCGTCTTCCAGGAGACGCTGTCGATGATACGTCGCGTGTTGTTGCCTTCGTCGGTGACGATGTAGCGCTCCGTGACATTGCGGCTCGTCACTTCCGTCACCGATCCCAAGGTCAACGACGAACACTGGGTGCCGGCCACTTTCTCGAACCGCGCCATGGCGGCGGTGGCGGCCAAGGTCTCGTTGCGGGACTCACCCAGCGAACGGGTGATGGACCCGCTCACGCCGGCGATGGCCATCAGCCCGATGCTGAGAATTGACATGGCCACCAGCAGCTCGATGAGCGTGACGCCGCGCCGGGCTCGCGGACCCACCCCGTCATGACGGGCACGGTCCCGGTTCACGGGCACCTCGCGCGAATGGTATTGCCGAGCTTCGACACGCACAGCGAGTCCAGCATGTCGGTGGTGGTATGCGTGAAGATGAACGTGGTCTTGGCGGACTGCGTGGCGATGCCGCGCGGGTCGTACCTGATGGAAGTCTCGCCCGTCGGCGACGTGATATTCACGCGGTATTGCGTAGGCAGGCTCAGCGCGCGTACCACCACCACCGAGTCGGTGTTGTTACCGGTCGTATCCAGCGTGACCCACAACAACGTGCCGTTCGTCTTGAAGTACGCCGGCTTGCCGCGTTGAATCGCGGTCTGGCGCGCCGTCATCACCAGACGCGTGAAGTGACTCATGGCGGACTGCAGCTGCACCTGCTTGCGCAACGAACCGAACTTCGGCAGGGAGATCGCAGTCAGAATGCCCATGATGGCAACCGCGATGAGCAACTCCGCGAGGGAGAAACCTGTTCGCGCCTGGCGAAAGTGTGGTCTTGAGTGAGAGTCGGCTTTCATCGGTGAAGTATTGTATGGCAGGGAGTGAGCCAACTCAATGAGATACGTCTAAAACGTTATGTTACAGTGACTTAACGGCATGTTTAGATGGCGCAGGTGATCGCCGACAATGCTTTATAGCGCACTTATTGCGTATAGAGCACTACTTTTTGCGTATCACAGCGCAGGCGCGGGGATGGGGTTCTTGTCAGATTGGTCGCATGAAATCTCTCTTGGCCTTTCCTTTGGTCGTTTGCGGGACGATCGCGTGCGCCGGCGTCGGCGAGCGCACCGATTCGACCAAGATCATCCCGGTGGAAGACATCACGGCACGGGACACTTCACCGCCGCCCGCACCCCCGCCGCTTTCGCGGCTGAGTCTCCTGGACAGCCTTCCCAGCGGCGGCCGCTGTGGCGTGAAACGGTATCGCGCAAACGCCGACCAGGCGCGCGAAGTCACGTACGAGACCAGCTCGCCGCGACGGACCTACGTCATCGAGATCGGCAAGCCGCCAAGACGGTTTCCGGCGGTGAGCATCGACATTCGCGGAACGCAGTCCGGCACCGATCGCACGGAAACGGAAAACGTGTTCGTCGGGTTCACGGAGTCGGGGTCCGTTTCGGTGGGCACCAAGCGATACACGGCCACCGGGGCCATCACGGCGAACGACCGCGCGCCGCTGGACGTCACCGAAAACGCAACCGTGCTCGCGTTCGTCCGGAAGATCCTCGACCGCTGCGATACGGGTCGCTGACGCCGCGCATCTGGAGGCCGGCTAGACCGTTCGCTTCAGCTCGCCGAGAACCTTGGCCACCTGGTCCGCGTGGCCGGCAGGATTCACCTTCTCGAAGACGTGGGCCACTCGACCGGCCGGATCGATCACGAACGTCGTGCGGGCCACGCCCATCCGCTTCACGCCGAACGTGTTCTTCTTGACCCAGACACCATAGGACTCGGCGATCGCGTGTCCGTCGTCCACGAGCAGGCGCTGCTGAAGGCCGTACTTCGCCTTGAACTTCCGGTGTGACGCCGCATCGTCCGGGCTCACGCCGAGGACCTCCGCATCGAGTCCCTCGAACCGAGGGAAGGCGTCGCTGAACGAGCACGCCTCGATGGTTCAGCCAGGGGTGTCGTCCTTGGGATAGAAAAACAGGACGACGTACCTGCCCTTGAAGTCCGACAGCCGGACCTGCTTTTCCGCCTCATCGATGGTCGCGAAGGCGGGCGCCGTGTTGCCGACTTCGGCGATGGACTTGGCGGTCACTTGAGCGACTCACCGCCCATGAGCGCCGCCATGATCGCCTTCTGCATGTGCAGGCGGTTCTCGGCTTCGTCCCAGACGCGGCTCTGCGGCCCGTCAATGACGTCGGCGGAGACTTCTTCGCCCCGATGCGCCGGCAGGCAATGCAGGAAGATGGCGTTCTTGTCGGCGCGCTTCATGAGCGCCGCATTCACCGAGAATCCGCGGAAGGCCCGTTCGCGCTGGCGCTGCTCGTCTTCCTGCCCCATGGACGCCCACACATCGGTGTTCACGACGTGGGCGCCCTTCACCGCCTCGGCCGGATCGCGCGTGATCACGATGGTCGCTGATCCCTTGGCCCGGGCCACGAGGTGGTCGGCCGGCTCGTAGCCTTCCGGGCAGGCGATCCGCAATTCGAATCCGAACCGGTACGCGGCGTTGATCCAGGAGTTGGCCATGTTGTTGCCGTCGCCGATCCACGCCACCACGAGGTTCTCAAGCTTGGTCTTCACATGCTGGCGCGCCGTGAGCAGGTCGGCCAGCACCTGGCACGGGTGCACCATGTCCGTGAGGCCGTTGATGATGGGCACCTCGGCGTGGCGCGCGAATTCCTCGACGTCCTGGTGCGCGAACGTGCGGATCATGATGCCGTCCACGTAGCGCGAGAGAACGCGCGCCGTGTCGGCGATGGGCTCACCGCGGCCCAACTGCACATCACGCGGCGACAGAAACAGGGCGTGACCGCCCAACTGGTACGTCCCGACCTCGAACGACACGCGCGTGCGCGTGGAGGCCTTCATGAAAATCATGGCCAGGGTTTTTCCAGCCAGCGGCTTCTTCTTGTATTTGCCGGAGCGCATGCGCTCGGCGATGCCGAACAATGCGAGCAATTCGGACTTCGTGAAGTCCGGGATCTGGAGGAAATCGCGGTGCTCTTTTCCCATAATCGTCAGAGAATGTAGCGCCTCAGGTCTTCGTCCTCGACAATGGCCTTGAGGCGGCCCGAGACGGTCTTTCCGTCCATGACGATGGTCCGCGAGGTGCCATCGGGCAGCTCGAACAGGACGTCCTCCAGCAGCGTGGTCATGACCGTGTGAAGGCGACGCGCCCCGATGTTCTCCATCCGGTCGTTCATCATGGCCGCGATGCGGGCGATTTCTCGCACGCCGTCGTCGGCGAAGGTGAGCGTGGCGCCATCCGCGGCTACCAGCGCGCTGTACTGCTTGGTCAGGGCGTTCTCCGGCTCCGTCATGATGCGGACGAAATCCGCCTCCGTCAGCGACTTGAGTTCCACGCGAATCGGGAACCGCCCCTGAAGTTCGGGGATGAGGTCGCTTGGCTTGGAGACGTGAAACGCGCCAGCCGCGATGAACAGCACGTGGTCCGTCTTCACCATGCCGTGCTTCGTCTGGACATTGGACCCCTCGACGATCGGCAGCAGGTCCCGCTGCACGCCTTCGCGCGACACGTCGGGTCCGCCCATCTGCGAGCGCTCGCCGGCGATCTTGTCGATCTCGTCCAGGAAGATGATGCCGAGCTGTTCGACGCGTTCCAGCGCATCGCCGGTGACGTCTTCCATGTCGATCAGCTTGTCGAATTCCTGATCCATCAGGATGCGACGGGCCTCGCTCACCTTCACCGTGCGCTTCTTCTGACGCTGGGGAAGGATCTGCTTCAGCATGTCGGAGAAGTTGCCCATGCCCTCCGGCGCGCCCTGCGCCGACATCACGTCGATGCTGGGTCCCGGCGGAGTGACTTCGACCTCGACCTCACGGGACTCGAGTTGGCCGTCGCGGAGCAGTTGGCGCAGCTTGTCGCGGGTGCGTTTGTGGCGTTCGGTGTCGCCGCTGCTCCGTTCTGCTTCGCCTTTGCTGCCGACGAGGAACAACTCGTTCTCGGCCGCAGCCAACGGGCGGTCCTCGGCCGGGCGCTTCGCGCCCGGATTCACGTCCTCGGCCGCGCTTCGCGCGGACGACCGCGACTCCACCGGTGGCAGCAAGAGATCCAACAGGCGTTCTTCCACTTTTTCGTGCGCCAACTCGTCCACTTCGGCTTCGCGCTCGGTGCGCACCATGTCGATGGCGCTGTCCACCAAGTCGCGCACCATGCCTTCCACATCGCGGCCGACGTACCCGACCTCGGTGAACTTCGACGCTTCGACTTTCACGAATGGCGCACCCGCCAGTTTGGCCAAGCGACGCGCGATTTCGGTTTTGCCGACGCCAGTGGGGCCGATCAGGATAATGTTGTTGGGCGCGATCTCGGCGCGGATGCTCTCGGGCGCGCGCTGCCTGCGCCACCGGTTTCGCAACGCGATCGCCACTGCCTTCTTGGCGTTCGCCTGACCCACGATGTAGCGGTCCAGCTCCGTGACGATCTGCCTGGGCGTGAGATCGGCGAGCTTGGCCAACGCCTGCGCAGTCCTGTTGGTAGGCATCCGGATATGAAAGAGGTTCTCGGCGGCCGCGGCGCGGCCGACTGACGTGCTGCCGGCGCTACGCGCCGGATTTCTGTCAGGCTTCGAGGACGGTAATGTTGGTGTTCGTGAAAATGCAGATCTCGCCCGCGATCTGAAGCGACTGTCGCACGATCTCAGCAGCGGAAAGCGTGGTACCGCGCATCAGCGCGCGCGCTGCCGCCATGGCGTACGGTCCGCCGGAGCCGATGGCCAAGACGCCGTCGTCGGGTTCGATGACTTCACCGGTGCCCGACAGGATGAAGCCGTGCTCGGTGTCCGCGACCGCCAGCATGGCTTCGAGTCGGCGCAGGACGCGATCGCTGCGCCACTCCTTCGTGAGTTCGACAGCAGCGCGCGAGAGGTTGGTTGGATAGCGCTCCAGCTTCTCCTCGAACTTCTCGAAGAGAGTCAGCGCGTCCGCCGCCGAGCCCGCAAAGCCGCCGAGCACACGATTGCCCTTGAGCAGGCGGACCTTCTGGGCATTGGCCTTCATGACCGTCTCGCCGACGGTGACCTGGCCGTCGCCGCCGAGCGCGACTTTGCCGTCGCGGCGGACAGACAGGATGGTTGTGGCGCGAATGGAAGGGAGAGGCACGGGACTTACAAGGTGCAGGGTGCAGGGTGCAGGGTGCAGGGTGCAGGGTACGGCACCCATACAGCGCGGAAGTTAGCGGTCAGGCCCTCGGATGAGCCTTGCGGTACACCTCTTTCAGGCGTTCGACGCTTGTGTGGGTATAGATCTGCGTCGTGGACACGGAGGCGTGGCCCAGGAGCTCCTGAACAGCGCGCAGGTCCGCGCCGGCGTCGAGCAGGTGCGTGGCGAACGAGTGCCGCAGCGAATGGGTGCTGAGGCCAGTGTCCTCCGCCACCAGATCCATAAAGGTGCCGACGATCTTCTGCACGCCACGAACGGTGAGGCGCTTGCCGGTGCGGGACACGAAGACCGCGTTCTTGTCCAGCTTGCCGAGCCGTTGAGTGCCGAGTTCCTCGCGCTTCCGTTCGTAGTTGCGTAGCGCCAGCGTGGCATGGTCGCCCACCGGGAGGATGCGCTCCTTGCGCCCTTTTCCCCGCACTTTCACCTGTTGACTCACCGCGTCAAAGTCTTTGCGGTCCAGTCCCTGCAGCTCCGAAAGTCGCATGCCGGTCGAATAGAACAGCTCGAGCATCGCGGCGTTGCGAAGGTCCCGGAACTCGCCACTGGACGCACGCGACACCACCAGCTCGAACAGCCGGTCCACTTGCGCCCGATCGAGGTACGACGGCAGATACCGCTCCGCCTTCGGCGTCCCGACGGCACGCGCCGGGTTGGCATCAACCTGTTCCGTGATCGCGAGAAACTTGTAGAAGCCGCGCACTGCTGCCAGCGAGCGCGCCACCGACTTCCTGGACAGCCCGCGTTTGGTGAGGCGACCGAGGAACCCGCGCATCGCCAGGCGATCCACGCCCTGCCATGTCCACGATGTGCCACCGTAGTAGTCCGTGAGAAACACCACGAACTCCGCGCAGTCACGGCCGTAGGCCTTGAGCGTGTTCGGGCTGACGTTGCGTTCCTTCTCGAGATGAGTGAGAAAGGCCGCGACATCGCTGTTCTCGGCCGCCTTTGCCGCAGTGCCCGGCCGGCGCGATTCCACGAGTCAGGCCACGCCTGCGCCCAAGGTCGCGTCGGCCCAGTGACGCATGTCATGCATGGCACGTTCAGCGATGCGCTCGCGCTTTACACCTTTGTCGCGCGTCGGATTCGGGAGCGCATCCATGAGGC
This sequence comes from Gemmatimonadota bacterium, assembly GCA_038060705.1. Lineage (GTDB taxonomy): Bacteria > Gemmatimonadota > Gemmatimonadetes > Gemmatimonadales > Gemmatimonadaceae > DASPMP01. The sequence goes on along the minus strand of JBBTFS010000055.1, from coordinate 17,778 downwards.
CGAAGTTCGCGTTCATGGGCTGGAAGTGCGCCGGATCTGCTTCGCGGAGATACCGGTAGATGGCGCCGAGCATCGTGGTCGCCGGCGGCACGACCGGCTCGAGACCGGAGACAAGGCGCGAGAGATTCAGCGCGGCCAGCACGCCCGTCGCCGTGCTCTCCGTGTAGCCCTCGACGCCGGTGAGCTGTCCGGCGAAGAGTACGGACGGGTCGTCGCGAAGGGAGAGGTGCGGCGTGAGTGCCGCCGGGGCGTTGACGTACGAATTGCGATGGATCGAGCCGAAGCGCAGGAATTCCGCGCCCGCGAGACCGGGAATCATCCGGCAGACACGAGCCTGTTCCGGATAGCGGAGTCGCGTCTGGAACCCGACGAGGTTCCACATCCGTCCGTCGCGGTCTTCGCGACGCAGCTGCACCACGGCGTACGGCCGCTGGTCGCCGCGCGGATCACGGAGGCCGACGGGCTTCATCGGGCCGAAACGGAGCGTGTCCCGCCCGCGCCGGGCCATTTCCTCGATGGGCATGCAGCCCTCGAAATACGGCACCTTGTCAAACTCGTGGACCGCGAACTGATCGGCCGCGACGAGCGCGTCGATGAAGGCGTCATACTCCTCGCGCGACATTGGGCAGTTCAGGTATGACCCTTCGCTCCCGTCACCCGCCAGCGGCCCGGTATCCTTGTCGTAGCGCGACGCGCGAAAGGCGATGCTCTCGTCCACGGATTCGCCGGAGACGATCGGCGCAATTGCGTCGTAGAAAGACAGCGACTCCACGCCAAGGCGGGCCCGGATCGCCTCGGCAAGGGCGTCTGATGTGAGCGGTCCGGACGCTATGATGCACGGCCCGTTCACCGAAGTGACTTCATCGCGTTCGACTCGAATGCCCGGATGCGATGCGATCCGCCCGTGGACGGCGCGGGAGAAGAGGTCGCGGTCGACGGCCAGCGCCGAGCCACCTGGCACCCGCGATGCGTCCGCTGCCTGAAGCACCACCGACCCCAACAGGCGCATTTCGGCCTTGAGCAAGCCGTGCGCATTTGTGGTCTCGGTGCTCTTGAACGTGTTGGAGCACACGAGTTCGGCGAAGCGGTCCGTCTTGTGCGCGGGCGTCTGCCGCACGGGGCGCATTTCGTGCAGCACCACGTCGTGGCCGCGCTCTGCCAACTGCCAAGCCGCTTCGCTACCGGCCAAACCGCCGCCGATGACGTGGATGGATGGGGTCACGCCCGAAACCTACTGTTCTCGGCCGCGGCCGCGTCGAGTACAGCAGTTATCCCGCCAGGACCGCTACTTCCTCTGAGTCGGGAGCCTTCGGTGCATCCCACTCGTTGCCGCACTTCATGCACTTCCGGAAATCGCCGCGTGCCTTCGACGTCTTCATCTCGGCGCCAACGAAGCTGCACTCCGGGCACTTCTCGTTCACCGGCCGATTCCAGGCGACAAAGTCACACGTCTCGTTGGAGCACGCGAAGAACTCGGTGCCGCGCTTGCGCGACCGGCGCTGCACCAGTTCACCGCCATCCTTGGGGCAGAATACGCCCGTAGGCATCGACTTCGTGCCGCGGCACTTCGGGAACGTGGAGCAGCCGAGGAACTCGCCGCTGCGGCCGTTGCGCACGACCATCATCGCTCCGCAGAGATGGCACGGGATGTCCGTCATGCGCGGCTTTGCGCGCTCGCCCTTGATAGGGCGCGTGTACTTGCAGGTCTTGGGATGGTTCTCGCAGGCGAGGAAGGGGCCGAAGAAGCCGCCACGCGGTTCGAGCCGGCCGCCGCACGTAGGACACCGATCCTTCTCGATCGCCGAGAGGTCGTGCGCCACGGCGATGAGCGCGGGCGCGTCCACCTTGGCCAGGCTCTTCGCAAACGGGCCGTAGAACTCCTTGAGCACCTTCTCCCAACTCATTTCGCCTTCTTCAATCTTGTCGAGCTCGAGTTCCATCTCCGACGTGAAGCTGACGTTGAAGATGTCCGGGAACTGCTTGACCATGACTTTCTCAACGGTCTCGCCCAGCTCCGTCGGGAAGAAGCGCTTGTTGATGAGCTCCACGTAGCGACGGTCCACCAGCACGGAGTTGATGGACGCGTACGTCGAAGGCCGGCCGATGCCGAGCCGCTCGAGTTCCTTCACCATCGACGCCTCGGAAAAGCGCGGCGGCGGCTCGGTGAAGTGTTGCGACGACGCGATACCGAGACACGGCACGTGCTCGCCCTTCTCGATGAACGGCAGCGGCTGCTCGTCTTCCAGCGCCTTGTGCTCGCCTTCCTCATGCGCCTCACGGTACAGCGCCAGGAAACCCTGGAACTTCACGACGCTTCCGGTGGCGCGGAACAAGTAACTGCGACGGCCGATGTCCGGCTGCGGGCCCACGGCGATGTCAAAGTCCAGCGTGGTGGTATCGAACACGGCGGGTGCCATCTGCGACGCCATGAAACGCTGCCACACCAGCTGGTACAGCTTGAACTGGTCGGGCGAGAGGTATTTGCGGAGTTCGTCCGGCCGGCGCGTGGGATCAGTGGGGCGAACAGCCTCATGCGCGTCCTGCGTGTTCTTCTTCTTGCTGTCGCCATACAGCTGAATGCCGTCGGCGAGAAACTCGGCGCCAAATAGCGTGCGCAGATAGTCGCGCGCGGTACCCGCCGCGCTCTCCGCCACGCGCGTCGAGTCGGTCCGCATGTACGTGATGAGGCCGACGGCGCCCTCGTCGCCCAGCTCGATGCCTTCGTACAGGTCCTGCGCCACACGCATCGCGCGCTTGGAACCGAAGCCCAGCTTCTTGGAGGCCTCCTGCTGGAGCGTGGACGTGATGAAGGGAGCCTGGGGATTCTTGCGACGCTCGCGCCGCTTGACCTCGGTGACCTCGAAGTCCTTGTAAGACCCTGCACCGCCTGAGGCGGCGCGACCGCGTGCTTTGAGGTCGCTCAGGATGCGATCGGCGGCGGCCTGATTCGGAATCTCGGCCTTCTTGCCGTCAATGTGATGCAGCTTGGCCGCGAACTGCTGCTCGCCCTTCTGCAGTTGCGCCTCCACCGTCCAATACTCGACCGGCTTGAACGCGCGGATCTCCCGCTCGCGCTCCACGATGAGCCGAAGCGCGACGGTCTGCACGCGGCCCGCCGAAATGCCTTTCTTGACGGTCTTCCAGAGCACCGGACTGGCCTTGTAGCCGACGAGGCGGTCCAGCACACGGCGTGCCTGCTGGGCTTCGACCTTTCGCGTGTCGATTGAACCGGCCTGCTTGATCGCCGACTGGACCGCGTCCTTGGTGATCTCGTGGAAAAGGACGCGGCGGACAGGCGCGGTGAACACGGCCTCCTCGCCCTTCTTGCGGCGTTTAGGTCTGATCTGCTCGGCGACGTGGAATGCAATCGCTTCACCTTCACGGTCCGGGTCGGTCGCGATGAAGATGGCCTTCGACACCTTGGCCGCGGCCTTCAGATCCGCGATCGTCTTTTCTTTTCCCGGAATTGGCACGAGGTCGGGCTTGAAGCCCTTGTCGAGATCGATGCCCAACTTCTTCTCGGGCAGGTCCATGATGTGCCCGACAGTGGCCCGCACCTTGTAGCCGCGGCCCAGGTATTTCCCGATCGTTTTGGCCTTCGCGGGCGACTCGACGATGACGAGGGACGATCCACCGGCCGCGTCCGCGCCAGTATCGATCTCCGTCACCGCCTTCTTCTTCTTCTTCGCGCCCTTTTTGGTTGTCTTGCGTATTGCCATGTCAGTGTACCGTTTCCTGTGCTTCGCTGGCCGGCGCAGTGAGTCCGGCGCCCTCGACGAGGACGCGCAGGTCATCCAACGCAATGCGACCATCGATCTGAACCAGGGCCCGCTCAATGATCTGCTCGAGCTCGGCGGCGCTCACTTTCCCCGAACGCACCAGGGCCAACAGCTCACCCCACGCGTCCGGCGCAAAACGTCCCCGCTCGTGCGGTCCCGGTATGCGGAATGTCATAGATAATGAGGACGATCCACTACCTTAGATACGTCACTTGTACCAAAGTATCCCGGACGTCAATGGTGACTGCCAGTTGCCGCCCGGGCGTCCGCTAGCTAGGTCCCCGACTGGACATCGGCCACAATCTGCTCCATAACCTGTTGTGGCGTAATAAGTTCCGTCATGACTTCGAAGTCGGCGGACAGGTAGGCAGCCTCTCGGGCCTGCAACAGTGATTTGAGCTCTGCCAGCGGGTCCGGCCTGTTGAGCAGCGGCCGACCGCCAGTGCCGCCCCCCAACCGCTGCAGCGCCGTTTCTGGCCGCGTGCGCAGATACACCATGATCGCGGGCGGCCTGAGCATCGCGACCACCGCGGCATCAGCGACCCATCCGCCGCCTGGGGCAAGCACCATGTTGCCGATCGACTTCAGTTCCTCGGTGAGGGTGCGCTCGAGCCGGCGGAAGCCGGCTTCGCCGCGCTCGCCGAAGATCTGGGCCACGGGCAGGCCCTCGCGACGCTCGATCTCGAGGTCGAAGTCGAGGAACGCCCGTTTGAGCCGTTGGGCCAGCAATGCGCCGACGGTGGACTTCCCCGCGCCAGGCAGGCCCACCAGGATCAGGTGCGGCTTACCCGGATCGATCGACGATGCGGTCTTTGACGTGCGAAAGGTATCCGTCATAGTTGCGCCGGGTTTCGCGGAGCGAATCGCCGCCGAACTTCTCGAGCAGCGCCTCGGTGAGGACGATGGCGAGCATTGCCTCGGCGATGACACCCATCGCCGGAACCGCCGTCACGTCGCTGCGCTCCGCGGTGGCCGCAGCCGACGCGCCGGTGGCGACGTCAACGGTGGCGAGCGGTTTCATGAGCGTGCTGATCGGCTTCATCGCCACGCGAACCACGACGGGCTCGCCCGTCGTCATTCCACCTTCGGTTCCGCCCGCGCGGTTGGAGCGGCGCTTCACACCGCCCGTCAACACGTGGCCCGGCGCGGGGTCCATTTCGTCGTGTACCTGCGCACCGGTGGCGCGCGCGGCGGCAAATCCCATTCCGAGCTCCACTCCTTTCACCGCTGGAATCGACAGCATGGCGCGACCGATGCGTCCGTCGAGTTTGCGATCCCACGCCGTGTGCGAACCGAGCCCGACGCAGACGCCATCCGCGACGACTTCGACAATCCCGCCGAGGGTGTTCCCTTCCTTCTTGATGGCATCGATCCGCTCCACCATGCGGCGCTCGGCGTCCGCATCGAGTGTGCGCAACGGTGACCCATCTGCCGCGGCGTTGATGTCCGCGGGAAACGGATCCGGCCGGCGCGCGACCATGTCGCCCAACTCGACCACGTGACTCCCGATGCGCACGCCGAACTCCGAGAGGAAACGCCGGCACACCGCGCCGATGGCCACGCGCACCGTGGTCTCCCGCGCCGACGCGCGCTCGAGAATGTCGCGTGCATCCTCGCGGTCGTACTTGAGCAGCCCGGTGAGGTCCGCGTGGCCCGGGCGGACGCGGGTGACCGCGCGCTGGCGCGACGGATCTTCCGTACGCGGCGCGGGATCCATGATCGCTTCCCAATTCTTCCAGTCGCGGTTGCGGACCAGCATAGCGATGGGCGCACCGGTCGTTTCGCCCGCGCGAACGCCCGATAGCAACTCCACGGCATCCTGCTCGATCTGCATGCGGCGGCCGCGCCCATATCCCTGTTGCCGCCGCGCCAATTGTTCGTTGACGTGCTCGGCCAGCAGGGAGAGACCGGCCGGAATGCCCTCGAGGATCCCCACGAGGGCTTGGCCGTGTGACTCGCCGGCGGTGGTGAATCTCAGCATGGCCGGATGGCACAGAACCCGGGCTCGCTGATGCCCGGAACAAAACCGGCCCCAGAGGGGCCGGTCGTGTTCCAACGGCGGCGCGCGCGCACCTAGGGCTTGATGTCCGCGGCTTGGAGGTCGATGACGATCAGGCCGTCGTTCGTCAGACCGTACAGCTTCAGGATCACTCCCGCCGGTTCACCCGGCAACGGCGCGGTGACGCGCAGCGGGCCATACAGGTTGCCCTTAGTCACGTAGCGGCCGCGGTTGTTGTAGTGCGCCACGTCGAACGCTTCGATGACGCCGCTGCGCGTCGCGGTGAACGCGATGCGGTTGGCGGAACTGGCCGTATTGGTGCCTTGGGCGTTCGGGTGGAACGCGACGCCCGCGCCGTTATCGAACGAGTCGTACACGCCGTCGAGGCGCAAATGGAACGGCAGGTCCACCGCGGCGACAAACGTCTTGTCGCCATGACCGAGGAGTTGCAGTCCGGTGGCATCGAGCGCGAGACCGAACATCTTCTCGGCCGCGTTTTCCTGGATATCGTCCACCTGGATGGCGTGTGAGAAGAAGCCCGGCTGTGCGCCACCGGGGTCATTGACCATCATGATGCGCGCCGTCGGCGCCGACTGGTCCACGAGCGTACCGGCGATCTTGGCCGCGTTGCCTTCGCCAAAGGCAATCCAGTTCCTGTCACCCGAGGCCGCGACGAAGTTGGTGTCCGTCAGGCCGAGCGTGGTCAGGTTCAGTCCGAGCGCGATCTGCATGTCGCTGCCAGCCACGACGGCGCGCGCCAACAGCGAGTCGAGTCGCGCCGACGACACGGCGAAATCGCCCGCGAGCGCGCCCTTCGGGTGATCGTACGCGTAGATGGTGTCGCCGACGGCGGTGCCCGACGCTCCCTTGACGACGCGGATGGAGTCGAGGTTGAACAGGACGAAGCGCTCGGTCTCGGTGGACGTGCTGCGGCCGTAGGAATAGATCTGGCGCGAGTCTGGCACGGCTTGTGTCGGATCCAGCCAGCGCAGCGTGCCGGGTGTTTTGGCGTCCGTGGGCCGCGTCGAGTAGAAGATCCGCCCTCCGGCCGACTTGGCCACGTATTGCGGGCGGTCCGAATACGAATTGATTTTTCCGTCCCAGGTAATGACGACCTTGCCGGTGGTGGCATCCGTCGCGAACAGCACCTCGAAGTTCACCGAGTTCCTGGTGCGAATGCGTTTGCTCAGGACCTCCACCGGCGGGCTCGCCGCCAGGTCAACCCTGCTGATGGTTGTGGAGCCCGAGTTTCCGACCAGCAGGGTGTCACGATTGGCGCCGGTCGTGGACACAAACAGTCCCCACGGCTGCGCGCCGACCTGCACACTGGTGGTAAACGTCTTGGACGTGTTGTTCCAGATCTCCAGCAGGTTGTAGCTGGTGTTCGAGACGAAGACGACGCCGCGCACTTCGTCCACCGCCAAGTCGCCAGCAACACCGGCGCGCGGGAGCTTGTAGGTGCGCCCGTAGGTGACGAGCGACGTATCACGGAACGCATTGAGGCGCGCGGTCACCGGTGTGCCAATGCCCCCGGGCAGGGACCAACCGACCACGCCAGCCGAATCGATCGCAAAGCTGATCACATTGATACGGCGGCCCTGGTCGTTGAGACCCAGGTTGAGCGGCATCCGCACGGTCCGGTTGGAATTGAACGGCGACACGAAACCCACCACCGCGCTGTCGATGACGTTCAGCGCGCTGTCGAGGATCAGGCGACCGATGGTCGCGACACCATCGGCGGTTGCCGTGATGGTGAGGCTATCCGCGTATTCCACCTTGATCGGCACCGTCTGGTACACGCGCGGCGCGACGCTGCTGGCCGCCCGGGCGAAGATGACGATGGGCGGCGCGTTGCCCTGGTTGCGGTTGGCGTCTCGCGCCCGGGCATTGATCGTGATCTTTCCACGCGCTGGCGCATTCGCGGGCACGAGAATCGACGCCGTCATTGCCGCGTTCGTGGTGCCTGACACGAACGGCGCGCGAACGGTGGTGTCCAGCCTTGGGAGCGGCCAGGAAGGCTCGCCGAACACGTGAATCTCGATGGTGTCGACGCCCGAGGGATGCTCGGCGGTCGCGCTAACGGTGAAGTTGATGCCGCGCGGCACGCTGTCGTTGGCGAGCGGAGCCGTGATGGTCACCTTGGGTCCGTTGACGAGTTGGATCACTCGGCGTGTGGTGTCCACGTTGCCGGCGGAATCCTTGTGAATCGCCTGGATGACGAGGCTGTCGATGCTCGTGTCCACGGGCGTCGCCGCCTTCAGGTAACGGCGGATGATGGTGTCCTGGAGGCCCGCACGAAACGGCGTCGCGCCCGACGGTACGGAGACGGCCGGATAACGTTCAATCTCCTGCAGGGTGCCGAGGCTCGAGCTGCCCTTGTACTGCAGTCCGCGCACGGTCAGCGTGCCGACCTTGCGATCGTCGATGATGCGGGTGACGACGAGGATCGAATCACCCGCGTTGATCAGCTGCACGGGCGCGGCCACCGGCGTGTCGATGCGCACGAACGGCCTGCTCGAGTCCACCGAGCCCGGGGCGGGCGGCGTGATGGGCGAGGTGCCGGTGGGGCCGCCGCCGATGCCGTTGCCGAACTTGGTCCCCAACGGCCCGCCATCGCAGCTCAGGACCAGGACGACGCCGCCGGCAAGCGCAGCGAGACGAACGAGTGAGACACGCATGTCCTTCATGCTCCTACGGCTGGCGCCGCGGCTCCATCGTCATGTCCCCTTCGTCGACGATGTGCGGCGTGATGAGAATCAACAGGTCGCGCTTGGTCTCCGATCGGTTGGTGACGCCAAAGAGTCGGCCGATGAGCGGAAGGTCCACGAGGAGCGGAATGCCCGTCTTGGACACGCGAACGGACGTTTGGGTCAATCCGCCCATCACCGCGGTTTCGCCGTCTCCGACCAACAGCTCGTTCTCGATGATCTGGCTCGGGAAGACGGCGCCGTCCGCCCGGAAGTCCACGTCCGAGTTTTCGGCATGGACGCGCATCCTAACTTGGCGATTGTTCGTGATGTACGGCGTGACGGCCAGCACAATACCGGTCTGCCGGAAATCCACCGTCACCTGTGGCAGCTGACCGCCCGCGTTGCCACCGGTGCCCTGCTCCGTGGTTCGAATCGGCACCTGCGTGCCAGCCGAGAGTGTGGCCGTGCGGTAGTTCAGGGTGGTCACGCTCGGCTCCGCCTGGACGTCCAGCAGCGACACTTCCTGCAATGCGTCAAGGAACGTGGTGAAGTCGAACGCACCGAGCGCCGCCGAATAGGCGATGTTGAGCGCCGCCCGCGGCACCGCGGCCGTCGCGTTGGCGATCGCCGACAGCGTATTGCCGCCCAGCAGCACGACGTTGCCGACTTCCGGCGCTCCGAGGCTGTCCTTGCGCCCGACGACATCGTTGAAGTGCTGGTTGCGCGAACCGATGTCGTACTTGAGGCCGAGGCCCTCGAGTTGCGTGCGGTCCACGAGGATGATCTTGGCCTTGATGTTCACTTGCGGCTGCCGGACGTCGAGCGTCTTGGCGTACCGCATGATGTCCTCGATGGCCGACGGGGCGTCCGTGACGGATACGCTGTTGGTGAGCGAGTCGGCCGTAACGGCGCCGCGCACCGGGCAGCTCATCTGCGAGGCGGCGCCTTGCGCCGGAGCGGCGGGGGAGGATGCCTGTTGTCCGCAGTCGCGCGTCAGTCGACCCCTGAGGGCTTCGGCCACGGCGACCGCCGCGGTGTAGTTGAATCGGAGCGTCTGCGTCGTGAGTGACTCAAGCCGCGGACGGGCGGCCAGCGCTTCCAGCGTGTTGACGATGACGATGCCATTGGGGTCCTCGACGGCATCGTAGCCGTTGGCGTTGAGGATCACTTTCATGGCCACGTCCCACGGCTTGTCCTTGATCTCCGCCGTGATGTTGCCGGTCACGCCCCTGGCCGGAATGATCGTGCGCCGCGAGAACGACGCGAACTGCGACAAGACGTCGGAGATGGGCGCGTTGTCGAACACGATGGAAATGCGCCGCTCGCCTTGCGGTGGCTGCGGGATGTAGTCGGCCAGGCTTACCGGCAGTGGGGCCACCGTGGACACGGTGACCTGCGCCTTGGGAGCCGCCACCACATCCGTCGCAGCGGCAGCCGGTTTCGGCGGCGTCGCGGCGGCTGCAGCGGATGAACCCGCTGACGTGCGCCAAGCGACGAAATCGCCGCCGCCGTCGACGGACACCATGACCGCGCCCTTGCCGCGAACCACCTGATAGCGCCGCGGCCCGCTGAGGCTGAGTACCACCCGAACGACAGTGGGCTTGAACTGGGCATACCGAACGTCAATGACGCCGCCACGGGCGATGCGATCGTATCCGCTCTGGCGGACGCTCAGCGTCGCTCCGGTGATATCCACGACAATGCGCTCTGGATCCCGGAGGGTGAAATCGCGAACGCGCACATCGCCGTTCACGCCGATGACGACCTGCGCTCGACCGCTCGTCGGCACCACGCTGAGGGAAACGACCGCGCCGTCATCCGTGGCGTTCACCGTGGCCGCCGTCAGGAGGACAGCGCCCGCGCCGATCGCGAGCCCGCGCAGCCAGCGCTTGCCCGCTTGGGGGATGCCCATCCGGGGATCCATCATTTCACCACCCTCACTTTGGTTGTATCACCCAGGACCAACGAGTCCTGGCGGTTCATTCCAAATGCCTCGATGCTGAAGATCACGGCCCTTCTCTTGATCAGGGCGACTTTCATCCGCCCCAAGGTCTGTCCGGTGGTCACGCGGTATTGCTCGTCGGTCTCGAGGTCACGCATGACCGCGATGGAGTTCGATCCGTTTTCGTCGTACAGAATGCTGGTGAGACGCAGGTCTCCCACAGTGGGACGCAGATCGGACGACGTAAGCAACGTGATGAACGGGTCCCGACGCCCTTCCTGCACGTAGCCGTAGACCTCGCGCATGATCACGGGCGTCTTGGGCGCGGCCTGCGCCGGGGCTGCGGCCCTCGTCGCGGGCGGAGCAGCTTTGGTTTCCGTCTTGGTTGCCGGCGGCACCGCTTGCTTGGCGCCCGCCTTCGTGGCCTGCGCGGCGGCCGGAGCCGCCGCACACGCGAGCGCGAGCGCGAGCGTAATAACCGGCTTCATTGGACCCTCACGCCGCCCTTGGCGACGTAGGTCTGAATCTCAAACTGGAGATCGAGCGACTGCTCACCCGCGCCACCGGACTTCTTGGCGTTGGGTCCGGACGCCACCAACGCGACATTGATAGGCGCGACGATCCGGGCCATCGATCCGATGTTGGTGAGGAAATGCACTACTCGATGGTACGGCCCGATGACTTGAAGCCGGTACTTGTGCGTGTCGAAGATGTCACCGCTGATCACGCCCAGTGGCGAGACACCGCCGATCTCGAGCCCGGCGCGGCGTGCGGCGGTGGAGATATCGTCAAGGAGCACCGGCACTTCATTGGCACTGGGCACCAGCGTACGCATCAACGTCAGCATGCGGCCGTATTCTTCGGCCTCTTCCTTGAGCTTGGACGCCGTGCCACGCGCCACTTCGCGCCGTGCGAGTTCATTCTGCGCGACCAGGGAATCAATGCGCGTCTGGACCAACCCCAGGGCCGCATCCGTGGGCTTGTACATGTAATAGAAGTAGAGTCCGATCGCGGCCAGGGCCACGACCGCTCCGAACAGCAACAGCTGTTCACGCTGGTTTTTCGGCGCCTCGATGGCCATGGGCTATTTCGGCGGTGGAGGGAACAACGGCGCGCGCTTCAGCAGTGACGAGTCGGGTCGCGTGTACAGCACGTCGAGCGTGAACTGCGTGACTTCCTTGGCTTCCTCGAGCAGGGTCTCGGTCTTGGAGAACTGCACGTTCCCAAGGAAGGGCGATTCCTCGAGCAACCGGTAGAATCGCGTGAACGCTTGTGGGTCCACCGTACGGCCGACGATACGGATGTGCACCGTGTCACGTGGGAGTTCGATGACCACGCGTTTCCGTTTCTTCGACGTGTCGGGCGGCGGTGGCCGGTACGCGGCCGCCGGGTTGGTGCCCTGCGCCGTGCCCGTGAAGTTCACCGTGCGCAGCCAGGTGTAGGGCGGCAACGACCGGCTGATTTCGTCGAGGATGTGCGGCCAGATGTAGCGATCTTCGTCGATCGCCTTGATGATGTTGAGCTGCGTCAGCGCGCTGTCGCGCCGCGCCTCGGCACGGGCGCGGTCGGCCAGCACGACGGCGAAGCGCGTCGAGTCGTCAACGGCTTTCTTGACGTCCACGTCCAGCCGGGCTTCCTTGCTGCGTTGCAGCATGAACAGGAGGCCGACGGCAATGACCGCCACGACGCCCGTGCCGATGGCCAGCGAGAGATAGAAATCCTTGAACTTGGCGGCAATCGCCTGGCCAAGCTTCTGGAAATCAATGGACGAGCCGCCAGACGCTTTCCGGCGGCCGCGCTTCGCGCCCGGGAGGAGATTGACTTCGATCCTCATCAGACCACCCGCAGGGCCAGGCCAATCGGCAGCATCAGCAGCGGAGCGATGGTGTCCGCGGCGAGGCCTTCGAGCGCGCCTTCGGCCATGGCCAGCACGGCCAGCGGATTCGCCATCTGCGCTTCCATGCGCAACCGGCTCCCGAGCTGATCGGTGAGACCGGGAATGCGGGCGCCGCCGCCGCACGTATACACCGCACGGACCACGGCGCCACCCTTCATGTTCGACGACAGGAACGCCACGGCGCGCTCGACACCCACGGCGATTTCTTCACCGCGCGTTTCATTCACCGCGTCCAGGTGCGGCGAGCGATCCGAGCCCTGGATCAAGGCGGCCGTCTCCTCGGCAGTGATGCCCCGGTCGCGCTGCAAATCTTCCGCGAATCGGCGCGTGCCGAGCGTGAGATCGCGCGTCAGGATCGGGACGCCTTCTTCGAGAATGTTGATGTTGGTGACATCGTGGCCGATGTTGACCAGCGCGACCATGCCTTCCATCGCCTCGGGATGGTTCATCTCGAAGGCGTTGTGCAGGGCAAAGGCGTCGACGTCCACCATGCCCGGCTCCAGTCCCGCGTCCGTGAGGACCCGCATCTTGGACTCCACGAGCTCGCGCTTCGCCGCCACGAGCAGAACGCTCATTTCGAGTCCTTCCGCGTCCGGATCGAGAATCTGGAAATCCAGTTCCACGGATTCCATGTCGAAGGGCACGTGCTGTTCCGCCTCCCAGCGCATCAGCTCGCGCGCCTGCGCTTCCTTCACCCGCTCGATCTGGATCTTCTTGATGATCACGTCGCGGCCACCCACCGCGGTGACCACCTTCTTGCTCTTGACGCCGGCTGTGGCGAGCGCCGCCTGGATCGCCTCGGCCACCACGCCGGGATCCATGACCTCGCCCTCGACAATGGCATCCTGCATGAGCGGCTGAATCGCCACCCGCGTCAGTTCAGGCGTCTTCTTGGAGTGATCGACGACCGCGACCTTGATAAGGCCGGAGCCGATATCAAGTCCGATCGTCGTTCGGTTGCGGCTGAAGAGTGCCATGGCAGGTGGGAGGATCAGTACTCAATGAGAACTGCGCAGTTCGCATTGAGCTTGCAGGCTTCGTACCAACAGTCCGGACGTGCACTTAGCCGCTGCCCATGGGGCCTCGGTCCAAGGAGGACGGCGCAGCTTTGCCTCCGTCACTCACGCGAAACACGAACCACCCAAGCGACGGTAACAAACGGACTTCCGACCGTGACTCCTATCACCCCTTATGGAAGCGGGTTCCATGGCCGCATGGGGAGTGGAGCAAGCCCAGCCGAGTCCAGCCTTACAAATAGGCCTAAGCGTCTATACAGCAACGGGTTAGATGCCGATTCCGCCTCGCCTACCAGAGCGAAGACCGGGCCGCCAAGCCGGGTGACCCAGACCCGGACTACCACGCCTGGCGGCGCCCAATTCGCTTGGCCTCCCATCGCGGTCGCAACCCATGGTGACAGCCCCCACAGAAACACCGTATCCGCCGACGTGGCAGTCATGACCAGAGCCTGCTCAAGCACAGGTTCAAGGTCGGCCGAGCGCTGGAATCGTTGCGCATCAGCGGCAAAGCGGCGAGTCACGAACGCCCCGCCAACGGAGAGTGCCGCCACCAAGCCGAGTGATAGCAGGACGGCGGGAAGTGCAGCGCCGACCCTCATTGGGCGTTCCTGAATGACACGGTGGTGGTTGTCGAGTCCACGTACGCGACACCTTGGCGGCCAAGGCCTGCAACGCTAACTGGCCGGCGCGATCGGGCTCGGGCCGTGACTTGGATGGTGGCCACGCGGCCGACGTCCACCGGGACCGGCAGTTCCAAGCCGGTGGCGTCGAAGTAGCGGAACAGCAGTCCGCTGCGTGTCGCGTCGGCGCTGTACGGCTCCAGCGGACCAGCGACCGGCTGGATGGTGTTGAGGCGGCCGGTCGCAGCGTTCCAGTCGCGCACGCCGAAGTACCACATCCCGTCAGACGCGCGGTAGCTGCTCATCCTCATTGAGCGGCTGATGCGAAGCACCGCGCCTGCAGGCAGCTCGATGGGCTCCGCGAGTGTAAGGGTCAGCCCGGCTACGCTCGCGGCAGGAGGGCAGGCGCCGGCGCCCGGCGCCACCGACGCCACGGTCGCCCGGATCCAGCCCGACCCAATCGAGTCCCCCACAAAGGCGTGGATGAAATCACCGACGTCCGGCATCGCCTCGAAGCCCGACAGCGTATTTCCTCGAGGCTCCGCTGCCGGGATCGTGACTTGTCCCGGCCCCGTCCCGCAAACGACCGCGCTCCCCACGGCGCTTCGCACTTCGAGCGCCGAGTCTGCTGCGACGAGTATGTCGCCACCCGCGGGAGCAACGCCCCAGACAATCGCGGCGACCACGGTGCCGACCACCGACAGTTGACTGCGAACCGCCACGATCTCGCCGGCTCCCCGAAAGAAACGCAGATGCACCACTGAGGCGTGCGCCGCGAGGCCGAGAGCCACCGCCATGACGCCCAGGGAGATCATCATCTCGTGCAGAGACCATCCGCGCCGGCTCATGGGCCGCACAGCACCCATGCGTTGGCCACCACTGTGGCAGTGCGGCCCCGCGTGAGGGGTACGCTGATGCTGTCGGTGACAGCGCGGGCGGCGCCAATCGCGTCGACGCGCCAGTGCTCGATCATCCCGCCGGCAAGCGCCCGCGCACCAGCGGTCGCGGAGACGCAAGCGGACGGTCGCAGCCAATCCGCGCGACTCCGGACGATGGCCTGCGCGCGGCGCCGCACGAGCGCGTCGGACAAGTCGTGCGCCGCGGCGCCGGCCGTCGCCGCCATCGCCAACATGCCCACCTCAAGCAGGACGAGCGCCACGATGGTCTCGACGAGCGTGAACCCGACGCGCGCACGGAGTCGCATGGCGTCACGGTACATCTCGCCTGCTGGACGGTGGCACCCGTTTCACGCCGATCGTTACCAGAACGCGCAACCGGGCGCCCGCCCACACACTAGTCCAGGCCGAACTCCTTGATCTTGTACAGCAGCGCTCGCTGCGAGAGGTCCAGCAGCTTTGCCGCCCGCGTGCGATTCCCACCGGTCTGCTTGAGCGCGCGGGCGATGAGCGCGCGTTCCAGCGCCTCGGTCCGCCGCTTGATCGAGAGATCCAGTTCGCTTTCGGCGGGAACCACCGAGCCGGGCTCGCGAATCCCGGACGAGAGGTGCTGCACGTCGATCTGATCGCTGTCCGCAAGCACCATGGCGCGTTCCACCACGTTTTCGAGCTCCCGCACATTGCCGGGCCAGGAGTATTCGAGCAGCAGGCGCATCGCTCCCGGCGAAACGCCGGCAATCCTCAGCCGCAAACGTTCGTTGAAGACTCCGACGAAGTGACGCACGAGTTCGGGCAGATCCTCGCGGCGATCGCGCAGCGACGGCAGCTGGACGCGAACCACATTGATGCGGTAGAACAGATCGGCCCGAAACCGGCCATTGGCGACCTCAGATTCGAGGTCCCGCGCCGTGGCCGCAACGACCCGTACGTCTACGGCACTGGCTACGCTGTCGCCAACGCGGCGGATTTCACCCTCCTGAAGTGCCCGGAGCAGTTTCACCTGGAGCGCCAGAGGCAGCTCGCCGATTTCATCCAGAAACAGCGTGCCGCCGCTGGCCGTCTCGAAGAGCCCTGTACGTGCCTCCGTGGCGCCGGTGAATGCGCCACGCGTATGTCCGAACAGTTCGCTCTCCAACAACTGTTCCGGTATCGCCCCGCAGTTCACGGCGACGAATGGCCGCACGGACCGCGGGCTTTCGCGATGAATGAGCCGCGCCACGAGCTCCTTGCCGGTCCCGCTGGCGCCGGTGATGAGCACGGTGGTGGGATGGCGCGCCGCCTTGCGCGCCACGTCGATGGCCTGCTGCAGCGGGGCGCTGTGGCCCACGATGCCGGCCAGTCCACGCAGCGCCTCGACTTCGTCGCTGAGGCGGCGCACCTCCGCGCGAAGGCCCTCGCGCTCGATGGCCTTGGCGAGCACGAGCAGCACCTGGTCGGCGCGGAACGGCTTCTGGATGAAATCGTGGGCGCCGCGCTTGATGGCATCGACCGCCGAATCGTCGTCGCCATACGCGCTCATCATGATCACGAGGGCCCGCCCTCCCGACTTCTTGTACCCGTCGAGGAATCCCAACCCATCCATGCCGGGCATGCGCACGTCGCAGAGGACCAAGTCGGCATCCCGCTGCGCGAGCGCGGCAATCGCGGCGGTACCATCGGCCGCCGACCGGGTTTCATGGCCCTCGGCGCCAAGAATGAGGGTGAGCGTATGTCGCAGACCCTGCTCGTCATCAACGATGAGGATGTTCACGCGGTCGCCATCGGAAGCAGAATCCGGAATGCGGCGCCGCCCTCGCGCGAACGCGTAACCCAGATCGTTCCCGAGGCGTTCTCCACGGCACGCGCGACAATAGCCAGGCCGAGTCCGGTGCCCTTGCCGGGCTCCTTCGTGGTATAGAACGGCTCGAAGACGCGCTCGAGGTCCTCTTCCGGGATGCCGGGGCCGGAATCGACCACCGCGATCATCGCCACATCGCGAGCCGGACGCTCGTCGAGCCAACGGACCGCGCGGGCGCTGGGCGGAGTGGGCGGCCGTGACGAGGGGTCGGTTTCACGCCGGCCGCCTGAGAGCAGCGCTTCGCGCGACGTCTTGCGAACGATCAGCGACAACGCACCGCTATTCCGCATGGCGTCAACGGCGTTCAACAACAGGTTGATGTACATCTGCTCGAGGTCGTGCCGGTCTCCGGCAACGAGGAGGGGTTGCGACGCCGGGCTGAAACGCAGTTCCACGGTCTTCAGAACGCCCTGGCTTATGAGCAGCTCCACCACGTTTTTGGCGACATCGCCGATGTCGACAATGCCGCTGAAACGCGCCGAGGGCCGCGCGTAGTCCAAAAGCCCGCGGACGATGCGGTCGATGCGCGCCGCCTCGCGCTCCAGGCCCGCCAGCGCGTCGCGCCCTTCCGGCGACGTCGCCGATGCGCGCAAGACGTGCGCATAGCCGTTGATCGCGCCCAACGGGTTGCCCACCTCGTGCGCAACGCCGGCCGCCAAGCGGCCGATGCTGGCCATCTTCTCGGCGCGCACAAGGTGAACGCGATCCTCGATGAGCCGATCGGTCATGCGGTTCACGCTGTCGGCGAGGTTCGTGAGCTCCTGGGAATTCGCGTGCGGAATGCGGCGCGTCAGGTCCCCGCCGGCGATGGCCTCGGCGGCATCGACCGCCTCACTCAGCGGCCGGACCACGACGCGGTTCACCTGGTACGCCGCGTAGGCGACGAACACCACGACGTCCACTGCGATCAGGACGCCCATGTACACCGCGGCGTATTGGGGATCGAGGACGCCGTACAGCACCACGACGCTGGCCACGCCAAGGAACAGCGCGGCGGCAGCGACCACGCCGATGCTGACCAGCAATTCCGAGCGAAGGCTGACGGGGCGGGGCAAGTAACGGTTCTCGGCCGCGGCCTGCGGCCGCGGATTGATGTTCTCGG
>JBBTFS010000054.1:0-31191 GCA_038060705.1 Gemmatimonadota bacterium | reverse complement strand
GCCACGCCACGCTTGAGTGGGGCGGCGACCGATTCGCTCTTCAGGATCGAGAAGGCCTACACGGACTCGGCGGTTTTGGCCAACGGGCGCAAGGACAGTCTGATCGTTCGTGTGCAGCTCACGGACTTCACTCCGAGCAAGGACAAGGCCGTGCTGCAGGGCTCGATGTCGCTGGCGACGTCAGTGAACGCACCGGAAGGCGAGTACACGCTCAAGGTCGACTTCATGGATGCCAAGGGGGGCGTTGTGATTGCCAAGGAGACCAAGGTGGCGGTCACGGCGCAGCGGGTTGGCCGGTTCAAGGTGGAGGCAGCCGGCATCAACATCGCCGCGTTCCGCTATTCGATCGCGGCTCCGTAACCCGCCCGTTTCATGGAGTGGAAGGGCCCGCGCGTTTGGCGGGGGCCCTTCGTTTTGCGCGACGGGGAAGTGTATATGACGTCTTACGTTCGGCTATGTGACCTCCTATATTGCATGAACATCGCTCGGCCGGGCGATGTTCACCCGGGGGGCGATCGCTGTGGCGATCTCCCCCCGCTTCGCAAGGCATCATGGTTCGCGTCAGTCGCGTGCATCCGGACAGCATCGCCGCCGAATTGGGGATCGAACCCGGAACCGAGCTGCGGACGGTCAACGGCCGCGACCTGGCGGACTTCCTCGACTGGGAGTTCCTGACCGCGGACGACGCCCTCGTCATCGAGGCGCGCTTGCCCAGCGGAGAAGACGTCGTGTATGACGTCGAGCGGCCAGAAGGCGAAGCCATGGGTGTGGATCTCGAGCCACCGACCATTCGCCGCTGCGCCAATCGCTGCGAATTCTGTTTCATCGAAGGCCTGCCCAAGGGGCTGCGCAAGCCGCTTTACGTTCGCGACGACGACTACCGGTTGTCCTTCGCCTACGGCAACTTCGCGACGCTCTCGAACCTGAAGGACCGCGACTTCGAGCGGATCCTCGAGTACCGCCTGTCGCCCCTGTACGTCTCGGTGCACGCGACGCCGTGGGAAGCCCGCAAGGTGCTGCTGAACAATCCCAAGGTCCCGGATGTGGTCGCGCAAATGCGGCGCCTGACCGATGGGGGCATCCAGTTCCACGCGCAGATGGTCGTCGTGCCGGGACTCAATGACGGGGCGGTGCTGGAGCAATCGCTGACCGACCTGTGGTCGTTCGACGACGCGGTGATCTCGGTGGCGATGGTGCCCGTGGGGCTCACGCAGTTCTCGCACCTCTACACGGGCAAGTCGATGGACCGGGCGAAGGCGGCGGAGTTGCTGGCGACGTCGGAGCGCTGGGCGGAGCGGGCGCGCCGCGAGCGCGATCACGCCTGGGTGTACGGGTCCGACGAGCTGTACCTGCTGGCCGGCCGCGACCTGCCCGACATCTCGTATTACGGCGACCTGCCGCAGATCGAGAACGGCGTCGGCTCGGTAGCGTCGTTGCGCGATCGCGTGCGCAGTTCGGTGGACGGACTGCCGTGGCTCGGTGGCATCAGGATCGGCGTGGTCACCGGCGTTTCGATGGCGCCGCTGATGCCGGAACTTCTGGATCAGATCAGTCGCAGGACCGGCGCGACACTCGAACTCATTCCGGTGGAGAACTCGCTCTTTGGTCCCACCACGACAACCGCGGGGCTGCTGGTTGGCGCGGACATCACGCGAACGTTGTCGGGGCGCACCGATCTCGACGCCGCGCTGATTCCGGCGGAGACGATCAACGAGTCGGGTGTGTTCCTCGACGATCAGGTTTTCGAGAACGTACGGAAGGGCCTGCCGTTGCCGGTGCACCCGTCATACGACTTTATCGACATCCTGAGCGATCCCGAGCTCCTCAAGAGCAGCGCGGGCGCCGCGGTGGCTGCGCGATGAGCGGCGCGGGCACGCCGGTCGTGGCCTTGATCGGCCGGCCGAACGTGGGCAAGTCGGCGCTCTTCAACCGCATCGTGGGCCGCAACACGGCCATCGTGAGCGACGAGGCCGGCACTACCCGCGATCGACATTTTGCGCGCGCCGACTGGGCGGGGAAGGAGTTCTGGCTCGTCGACACGGGCGGGCTGGTCGAGGGCGCCAACCACCCGATGGATCTCGAGATCCGCCGGCAGGTGGACCTGGCCGTGGCGGAAGCCGACGTGATGCTGTTCGTCGTCGACGCCATCGCCGGGCTGCAGCCGGCGGACCTGCACATCGCCGAGAAGCTGCGCACGAGCGGCAAGCCGTGGCTCCTGGTGGCAAACAAGGAAGACAAGCCGCAGAGTACCGAGCACTACGACTTCTACAAGATTGGAGTCGATGCGCTGTATCCCGTGTCGGCAGTGAATGGCCACGGCACCGGGGACCTGCTCGACGCATTGGTCGCAAGCCTGCCGGCGGGCGCTGAGGTCAACGATGAGTCCATGGCGGTTGCGGTCATCGGCCGGCCGAACGTGGGCAAATCATCCATCGTGAACCGGCTTTTGGGCGAAGAACGGCTCGTGGTGTCCGACGTCGCGGGGACTACGCGCGATGCGATTGACACGCCGATGCGGTACCATGGTCGCACGTTCGTGTTCATCGACACCGCCGGACTGCGTCGCCAAAGTCACATCGAAGACGGCATCGAATTCTACTCGGCGCTCCGCACGCGACGCGCCATCGAGCGCGCGGACATCGCGGTGCTGGTCGTGGACGCGACCGAATTGTCGCTGCACAATCAGGACCTCAAGGTCGCGACGCTGGCGTGGGAGGCGGGACGCGGCCTGATCGTCGTGGTCAACAAGTGGGACGCGGCGCAGCGCGACGACAAGGCGGCCGCGAAATTCGAGAAGGAAGCAGGTGAGAAGGCGCCATTCCTCAAGTTCGTGCCGTTCGTGTTCACGTCGGCGCTCACCGGCCAGCGCATCACGCGCATCCTCGAGTTGATTCTCGAAGTCGAGAAGGAGCGCCTCAAGCGCGTGCCCACGTCCGAAGTGAACGACAAGCTCCAGGAACTGCTGGCGCGCCGTCAGCCGCCGCAGGCGGCCGGCCGAGAGATCAAGCTCAACTACGCGACGCAAGTCGAAGTGGCACCGCCGACGATCGCGGTGTTCGGCAACAACCCGGATCTCCTCCAGGAGCACTACGTGCGATACCTGCACAACGGCTTCCGCGAGTTCTGGGGCTTTACCGGCAATCCGCTGCGCATCTTGCTCAAAAGGAAGGCGGGCTGAGCATGCATCCGGCCGTCGCCGTGGCAGCGTCCTATGTGTCGGGCTCGTTTCCGTCGGCGTGGATTGCCGGCAAGTGGAGCGGCGTGGACCTGCGCGCACACGGTTCCGGCAACCTTGGCGCGACGAACGTGCTGCGCGTGCTGGGTCCGCGCATCGGCGCCGCTGTGTTCCTCGCCGACATCGCCAAGGGCGCGGTGCCCGTCTACTTCATGGCGCCTATGACCGGCACGTCCAGCCACACGTTTGCGCTGGTGCAGGTACTGTGCGGTGCCGCGGCGATCCTCGGACACGCGCGCCCGGTGTTCCTCGGCTTTGCCAAGGGCGGCAAGGGCGTGGCGACTGCCTGCGGTGTCTTCCTGGCGCTGGCGCCACTGCAAACCGCGTTCGCCTTGCTGACCTTCGCCGTCGTCGTTCTTGCCAGTGGCTACGTATCGCTCGCATCACTGGCGGCGTCGCTCGGGCTGACGGTAGCGCTGGCCGCGTCGTTCGGGCTCGCCTCGTTCCAGTTCTCGGTCGGCGTGTTGACGCTGCTCTTCGTGGTCTTCACGCATCGCGCCAACATCGGGCGTTTGGGTGTGGGCACCGAATTCCGCTTCGAGAAATCGGCCCGCCTGGGGATAGTTCCGTCGCTGGCCATGGGGTTGCTCGTCATCGTCGCGGCCTCCGTCTGGCTCGCCACGAGGGTGCACTGATGCGCTGCGCCGTCATGGGTGCGGGTGCGTGGGGCACGGCGTTGGCGGATTTGCTGGCGGCGAATGGACATGCGGTTCACCTCTGGGCGTTCGAGCGGGACGTCGTGGCGGCGATTAATGACACGCATCAGAACCCGCTCTTCCTGCCTGGCTTCGCGCTCGATGCACGATTGAAAGCGGACACGGATCAATCCGAGGTCCTGAGCGGGGCCGAACTGGTGATCTACGCGACGCCGTCGCAGCACCTTCGGGGAATTGCCCGCGCGGGCGCGGCACACGTCCCCAAGTCGGCGGTCGTGGCGGTGGCGTCGAAGGGCATCGAGGAGAAGACCCTGGCGCTCATGTCCGACGTTGTGGTGCAGGAGCTGGGCCGACACGAGGTCGTGGCGGTGTCCGGACCAAGCTTCGCGGCCGAAGTGGCGGCGAAACAGCCGACGGCGATTGTCGCGGCGTCTGCCAGCGCACACGGCGCGCGATTGACCCAGGAAGCACTGAGCAGCGCCGCGTTCCGCGTTTACACCCATGATGACCTCATCGGTGTTGAGCTGGGCGGCGCGCTCAAGAACGTCATGGCGGTGGCGAGCGGCATCGTGGAAGGCGTGGGCCTGGAGAACAACTCGCGGGCGGCACTCATCACGCGTGGATTGGCCGAGATGACGCGACTGGGCGTGGCGTTGGGCGCCCGCGGGTCCACGTTCGCGGGGCTCGCTGGCATCGGCGACCTGGTGCTCACGTGCACTGGCGCGCTGAGCCGCAATCGCGCGGTCGGTGTGGAGATCGGGCAGGGCAAGACGCTGGAGCAAGCGCTGGCCGGCAAGACGACGGTGGCGGAAGGAGTGTTCACGAGCCGCAGTGCCCTGGCGCTGGCGGAGCGGGAGGGAGTGGAAATGCCGATCGTGAAGATGGTCAACCGCATTCTCTTCGAAGGCCTGCTTGCCAGGAAGGCGGTGCCTGAACTGATGGCGCGCGGCCTGCGCGCGGAGCAAGACGCATGAGTCCAACCGATCCCGTCCAGGAGTTCTTCGCGATCGGCGAGGTCTGTGATCTCACGGACCTCAAGCCGCACGTGCTGCGCTACTGGGAAAGCCAGTTCAAGTTCCTGAATCCGCAAAAGAATCGCAGCGGCAATCGCGTGTATCAGCGGAAGGAGATCGAGCTCATCCAGCTGGTAAAACACCTGCTGTACGTCGACAAGTACACCATCGAAGGCGCGCGGCTCAAAGTGGACGAGCACCGCAAGGCGGGCGACCTGCGGCAGGTGGCGCGCGCGGCGTTGAGTCTGGAGACGGTCGAGTCGCTCGAGCGCGAGCTCAGGGACCTTCTGCGGGTATTGCAGGGCAAGGAGGAGCGTTGAGGCTGCTCATCTCCAACGACGACGGCATTTTGGCACACGGCATCGAGTGTCTCGTGCAGGCGGCCGAGCCGCTGGGCGATGTGTGGGTGGTGGCGCCGGATCGGGAGCAGAGCGCGATGAGTCACTCGCTCACGCTGCATCATCCGGTGCGGCCCGTGAAGCGCGGAGACCGGCGCTGGCAGATTGACGGCACGCCCACGGATTGCGTGATGATCGCGGTGGAGGCGTTGCTGCCGGAGAAGCCGGACTTTGTGCTGAGCGGCATCAATCACGGCCAGAACATGGGTGAGGACGTGCTGTACTCCGGCACCGTGGCGGCTGCGATGGAAGGCCTGGCCCTCGGTATTCCGTCGATCGCGATTTCGTTTGCCGGCGGCGACCTGCGGGCCGACCTGTCACAGTTGAAGAATCAGATCAGCGTCTTGACGCCGCTGCTGCGACACCTGACGTCGATCACGCCTTTTCCGAAAGACACGCTCTTCAACGTGAACTTGCCGCCGCGTCCGGCGTCGGAGATCAAGGGCGTGAAGCTCACTCGGCTGGGGCGACGCTACTATCCCAACTCAATCCAGAACATGAAGGATCCGTGGGGCCGTCAGGTGTACTGGATTGGCGGCGGCGAAATGGTGTGGACCGGCGAGGATGACTCCGACTTCAAGGCGATCGAGGACGGGTACGTCTCGGTGACGCCGCTGCATCTCGACCTCACGAACTTCGATATCCTGCGAACCGCGGAGCAGTGGTGGCGCGAACCGTAGAGCCGGAGTTTCAGGGCGCGCGCCGGCGTCTGGTGGAAGCGATACGCGACAAGGGGATCAACGACCTTGCCGTGCTGCGGGCGTTCGAGATGACGCCGCGCCATGCGTTCGTGCCCACGGGGCTGCGGCACAAGGCCTATGAGGACGCGCCGCTTCCCATCGGCAGTGGGCAGACCATTTCGCAGCCGTCCATTCACGCGAAGTATCTCGAGTTGTTGCGGCTCACTGGCCGGGAGAAGGTGCTCGAGATCGGCACCGGCTCGGGCTATCAGACCGTGCTTTTGGCGCATCTCGTGGCTCAGGTCTTTTCGATCGAGCGCATCCCCGCGCTGGTGCAGCAGGCGAAGCTCAACATCCAGGCCGCCGGCGTGACCAACGTGTCGTTGTTGT
Source organism: Gemmatimonadota bacterium (assembly GCA_038060705.1). Taxonomy (GTDB): domain Bacteria; phylum Gemmatimonadota; class Gemmatimonadetes; order Gemmatimonadales; family Gemmatimonadaceae; genus DASPMP01. Next base: position 24,819 of record JBBTFS010000054.1, on the reverse strand, counting down.
TGGGCGACGGCACGGTGGGGTGGCGCGAGTACGCGCCGTACGACGCGATTCTCGTGAGCGCGGCGTCGCCCTCGGTACCGGAGCCGCTCAAGGAGCAGCTGGCTGAGGGCGGTCGTCTCCTGGTGCCGATCGGTGGCAAGGACGAGCAGGAGTTGGTGATGATCACGCACAAAGGCACCGAGTTCAAGCGCGAGAATATTCTCGCGGTGCGCTTCGTGCCGCTGCTGGGGACACACGGATGGCGCGAGAACGAGAAAGGGAAGTAGTCGCGCTCCACGTCCGGGTCTCGGGCACGGTGCAGGGCGTGGGCTTTCGCTGGTTCGTGCGGGAGCGTGCCCGGCGCCTGGGCCTTGCCGGATGGGTGCGGAACGCCGAGGACGGGAGCGTCGAAATCGCGGCGGAGGGCGAGGAGCCGCAGATCGAGCTGCTGCGACTGGAGCTTCAGAAAGGGCCCAGCGGCGCCATGGTCAAGGCCGTCGAGGATGTCGAAGGTGGGTTCACCGAGCCGATAGAGACACCGTTCGGCATTGTGCGGTAGCGGCCCTCCTTGCGCCAATTGCCGGGCGTATGTACAATGCGTGTGACCGTACATACATCCGTCAAAATAGCCAAATGTCCAGGAAGAAGCGCAAGAAGTTGCCGGTCGTCTCGGAGAAGGCGCCGAGGACCTATCGCCTGTCGGCAGACAGGATTGCTGCCGCGCGCCGTGCGCTGGGCGCGCCCACCGACACGGCCACCATTGAACAGGCGCTGGACATGGTGGTGCTCAGGAAAGAACTCGTGGACGGCCTGGACGCGATGTTTGGCGTTTCCATCGCCGGCCGCGACGACTGACCGGTACGCGCTTGATCGCGTGGGGCCGCAAGTACGCCCTCGACAGCAATGTGTTCATCCTCGCCTTTCGTGACGAAGGGCGCCGGGAGGAGCTGCAGCGCTTTCGCAGTGCGCACGCGCCATGGGAGCACCTCAGTGCCGTGGTGGCGCAGGAGCTGCGCGCCGGCGCTCGGTCAGACGTCGCCGGCGCGCGGTTGCGCCGCCACATACTCGAACCACTGGAGCGGCGCGGGCGCGTCTTCGCGCCGACGTACGCCGGATGGCTGAAGGCGGGCGAGGCATTGGCGCGCCTTTGCGTGCGTGATAGCCAAACGGTGCGCGAGCTGGGCCGCACGTTCCTGAACGACGTACTGCTCGCGGCGAGTTGCCGAGAGGCGGGGGTCGTGCTCGTCACGAACAACGGCCGCGACTTTGCCCGCATTCAACGCGTCCTGTCGTTTGAGTTCGTGCACGTCTGGCCCAGTGACCAGTAGATTCACCGCTCTGGGTAAGGAGCGGATTCACCGATGCACAACCTGAACAGCTGACGCGCGGCGTGCAGCCGCGGAGTCTGGCGTGACCGCGTCGCCAATGCAGGCTGACCCGTTCGAGCAGTTGCTGCGCGAGGCTCTCGCGCCGACATACCTCCTGGTCCGGAAACTCGGCGCGGGCGGCATGGGCAGTGTGTACCTCGCGCGCGACCCGACGCTCAAGCGCAACGTCGCCGTCAAAGTCCTGGCGCCGGAATTGGCGGACGACCCCGGGCCGCGCGCCCGATTTCAGCGTGAAGCCGAGGCTGTGGCGTCGCTCTCGCATCCCAACGTCGTGTCCGTATACAGCGTGGGGAAGTTGGCGAACGGCGTCCCGTACTTCGTGATGCAGTTCGTCAACGGACGCAGCTCCGCGGACCGGATCGAGACCGATGGACCCTTCGATTTGGATTCGGCAAAGCGATGCCTGGGCGACGTTGCGTCCGCGCTGGCAGCCGCGCACCGGCAGGGCATCATCCATAGGGACATCAAGCCGGCCAACATCCTGCACGATGACGAAAGCAACCGCGCGCTGGTGACCGACTTCGGCATTGCGTCCGTGATCGCGGCGGGTGCGGATGAGCCGCCGATCAGCCCGACCCGTGAGGACATCGCCACGGCCGTCACGACGCGACTCACGCAGACGGGCGCTATGGTGGGCACGCCGGCATACATGAGCCCCGAGCAGTTGCTTGCCGAGCCGGTGACGGAGAAGACTGACATCTACAGCCTCGGCCTGCTGGGCTATGAGCTGCTGACAGGGCAGGGACCTTACGCGATCAGTTCGCCAGGCGACGTCATCGCAGCGCACATCCGGGATGCGCCGAAGCTGCTGTCGTCTGTTCGCCAAGACGTGGATCCTGAACTCGAGTCCCTGCTACAAGCGTGTCTCGCGAAGGAGGCAGCGCGCCGCCCGAGCGCGGACGAAGTGGCGACGCGGCTGGCGCGCGGCGCGGACGTTCTGTTGGAGTGGCCGCCGCCGGCGCTCGAGCCTTTGCACGGACGACTCCGGGCCGCGCTGGTGCCCTTGGGAGTCGGCGCGCTGCTGTTTTTCGTGCCGCTGGGACTCGCGCTGGGGCTCAAGCCGGACAGCGTGTGGCGAAAGGTCCTTCCCTCTACCAGCCTGCTCACTGCGATCGCCACGGTCGGAGGGGGGCTCGGTCTCCTCGGCGTCGCGAGACTGTGGCGCCTTAGCCGAGCCGCGGTGGCGGCTGTCGGCGCAGGACACGGGTGGCTCACGGCCGTCGAAGCAATGAGCGACCATCGGCGCGATGGCGGTGCACTCATCGTGGGCGGCCGCGAGTATGCCACGTTGAACGCCGCGCAGCGCGACAGCCTTCGGCGTCAACGCCTACTCAGCATTGCACTTGTGTCGCTGGCGGCCGTCGCACCGATGCTAGGCTTCGCGGCCGCAGTGCTCATTGGGCGCTTCAGCGGACTGGGACCGCAGGCCATGCTCTGGTCCGTGACGGCGCTTCCCACTGTGATCTGGGTTGGCGTTGGGCTGATCGACGCGCGAGAGGCGCTTTCGATGCGTTCGGCCCGAGAACGCCTGCGCCGACTGGCGCCGCACGACGCGGCATCCAGCCTGACGGGAATGTGGCGAGAGGCGTTCGAGGAGGCTCGTCGCGGTCAATCGTTGGGCACCGGCCTGCTTGGCAGACAGAGACTTCTTGGGGCCGTCGGCCTCGCCGCTGCGGCAGTGGTGCTCGTGTTGACGGTGCTGTCGTTCGCTATCGGCTCCGCGGCGGCAGCCAGCACTTCGAAGTATTCCGCCTTTCTTGTCGATGAACGGGCGGCGGATGCCAGTTTTTGGTATCGACGCAATGAGCAGTTGAGGGCCTACGGCGTGGCAGTGGACAGCACGATTTCGCCGCGGCGTGCCGGTGAGGCGCTGCATGCGGTGTTGCACTATTGGCGCCGCGAGGATGACGCCTCGCAATCGAGCCTGCTTCGTACTCCTGTGCGCAGTATCGCGGGCGGGCGGGCCGGACGCAGACCGCCTCGGTCCCAGGACGCGCCTGTCAACAAGGTTTTTGGCGGCACATCCGGAGGGAACTGGGTCTTTGCCGCACTCCGGAAGGCGCCACGCGGTTTTGACGCCCGGCAGCGGGCCATACTTGTCGAGGCGGCGACCAACGCGGCGGCAGGCGAATTCGCCATACTCTCTCGCGCGCCACGAACAGACTTCTGGGCAGCGGCGTTGGTAGTCCCGCTTCCGGGCGGGGCGGACCTTCTCGAGACGAATTGGGCGATGATGGATCGTTTCCAGGCCGCCGCATCCGCCAGTCTTGCCGGAGCTGCGATCGAGCTCTCGGAGGGCAGGCCCGCGGCGGCGGAGCTGATCGCGAGGTCCGTGATCGGCGCGGGTTTCGCGATGATGGAGGACCGGTCAGGCGTGGCGTTCGGTCACGGCCCATTTCTTGTGAGCTACGGGGCGCAAGGGCTTCGTGAGCTTTATGCCGCAACCGGTCGGACGGACGAGCTCGTCGCGCTCATAGAAGCCGATCGTTACGGCGGCAACGGCGCCATCCAGACCTTCGACATTCAGGAACTGAGCGATCAGGTGCGGGCGAGGATTCTCAGTGCGGAGGTCGCGCCGTATGTGAGATGGTCGGCCGCGCTGTTCATCAAGCCCTACCTGCCGTGTCTCGATCTCCGGCGACTGGTGTTCTCGCCGAGCGCAAGCGACGGTGTGTCCTGGGCCGAGGCGCGGGCGAGCCTCGTGCGCGACAGCCTGGACGCGATCCTGATCCGGTTCGCGGAGAAGTCGCTGGAGCATCCGACGCCGTTGCGCTATGGTGCGAGTCTCTCGGAGCGCATCGAGCGCCAGGGGTATCGCGTGCTCGATCGCTTGGTTGGTGGACATCGCTTCGAGGCTTGCTTCGCGCACCGAGCCGCGCGACGCGCCTTCTGGGCCCCCTGAGCGGCGCGCGGCGTCCGCAACCGGCAGAAGGGCACGCGACAGGGCGGGCGGCAAGAGTCGCCGCTAGATTTCCATCGCAGTTGCTTGCCCCTGTAGCTCAGGTGGATAGAGCAGCAGTTTCCTAAACTGTTGGCCGGGTGTTCGAGTCACCCCAGGGGCACTGGTTCCAGCTCCGAAACGCGGCCAAAGAATTCACGAGAATCACGCACCCGATGACTGACAAGCTTGAATCGATGTCGCCCGGCGAATCCATCCTGGCCTGGTTCCAGGCCAACAACCGGACCATGGGCATTGTGGGCGGTGTGGCTGCGATCGCCGCGGCTTCGACGTGGTTCTACTTGAGGAGCGCGGAGATAAAGCGCCTCAACGCCGAGCGTGGGCTGAGCCAAGCAAGACAGTCAATGTCGGCAGGGAACTCGGCGCTCGCAGCGACCGACCTCCAGCGGGTAGCCACTCGGTATGTCGGCACCCCGGGTGGTGTCCAGGCGGCGATCCTGCTCGCGCATGTCAACTACGACCAGGCCAAGCATGTCGAAGGCCTGAAAGCCCTCGAACCGTACCAAGGTGCGCGGGCCGCCGGCCAGTTGCTGCCAGACGTGCTGTCCTTGGTTGGGGACGGTCAGATTGCCTTGGGTAAGGGCGACGACGCCGTGGTGTCATACCGAAAGGCCGTGGAAGCGACCCGGCTGCCGGGCGCCAAAGCCGTGATCAAGGCCAAGCTGGCCCGCGCCCTGATGGCGGCTGGCAAGGACATCGAAGCCCGGGCCGTCTGGGAACAGCTTGCGGCCGACCCCGACGCGTCCGTCGTGAAGGGCGAGGCCAAAATCCGGTTGGGCGAACTGGCTACGAGGCCGGCTGGCAAGTCCTGACCGCGCCGCCTAACCGGCGGTGCTCGGCCGGACCTTCTGGTCCGGATTCTTGTGCTTGGCCGGACCTTCTGGTCCGGATTCTTGTGCTTGGCCGGCCTGCGGCCGGATCTTGTAGCTCCTGCTGACCTATAAACCTAAGTGCGTATAAGATGTGTTATGTAAACTAACCCTGTGGCGATTCTGTGGAGAACTGATCCAAGCTCTCCCCGCTGGTCCTAAGTCACGTGCTCGCAGATCGTTGGCCCGGTGCTGGAAATGCCACGCAAACGGCCGTCAGCTGCCTTGGATCTCGCCGAGTTGGCCCGTGAAGACGATTCTGGCCTCACCCGAGAGCGATGGCGTTTGGGCCGCCGAGGGCCCCGAAAGGCGAACCCGAAGCTCCCTGCCCGAACGGGTCTGGAGTCTGGCTTGGCCGGTGGCCAGGCCCCATGCGGTCAGGAGGACGGTTGCGGCCACCGCGCCGGTGCCACAGGCCAGCGTTTCGGCCTCGACGCCCCGCTCGTAGGTCCGGTACCGAAAAGCGCCGGCGCCCAGGTTCTGGACGAAGTTGACGTTGGCGCCGTGAGCCAATGATGGATGGTGCCTGAGGGGTCGGCCGCGCCCCACCACATCCACGGTTTGGACGTCGTCCACCAGGATGGTCAGGTGCGGGACCCCGGCTACGGCAAAGCCGATTCGGTGCTCACCGACGCTCACAGGCAGGCCCGCGTCCGGACGGCACTCAGTAACCGGCTTGAGGTCGATTTCCGGCCGGTCTCCCACAAAACGGGCTCGCAGCACGCCGGAGTCGGTCTCGATGCCAAACTCACCCTGCCCAACAACCCCCAGTTCCCGAGCCAGCCGGGCCGTGCACAAGGTCGCGTTGCCGCACAGATCGGCCCGGGAGCCGTCCGCATTGAGGTAGACGAGCCGAATCTCGGCGGCCGCGGACCGCTCCAGGAAGACCACGCCATCCGCACCGATGCCTGTGCCTCGGCTGCAGATGGCGCCGACGACTTCGGGTGATGTGAGAGGTCCGGCGGGTTCCGTTCGGGCGTCCACGAAGACGAAGTCGTTTCCGGACCCGCTCATCTTGTAGAAAGTGCGCCCCACGGGGATCATGCCTACACGCGACCGGTGATGCCCCACCAGCGCAGCCGCCAGACCATCCACACGGCTTCGCGGACGATGGCCTTGGACATCTTGCTCGTGCCCTCGGTCCGGTCCACGAAGACGATCGGGATCTCGACGATTCGGAAGTGCTTCTTCCAGGCGCGGAAGCTCATCTCGATCTGAAAGGCGTAGCCGTTCGACCGGACGTCGCCGAGGTCGATGGCCTTCAGCACCGACCGGCGATAGCACTTGAAACCGCCGGTCGAGTCGAAGAGCTGCATGCCTGTGACCCACCGCGCATAGATGTTCGCGAAGTAGCTGAGGAGCAGCCGCTGGATGGGCCAATTGACGACCGTGACCTTCCTGTCTCTGTAGCGAGATCCCAGCACCAGATCCGCGCTTTCGACGGCACGAAGGAATTGTGGCAGATGCGCCGGGTCGTGCGAGAAGTCCGCGTCCATCTCGAACGTGTAGTCGTAATCACGATCGAGGGACCATTTGAAGCCGGCGAGGTACGCAGTGCCGAGTCCCATCTTTTTGGGCCGGTGCAGGATGTGCACGCGTGGGTCGTTGGCGGCGAGTGTTTCGACGACCGCGCCGGTGCCGTCTGGCGATCCGTCATCCACGACGAGCACTTCGAGGCGATTGTCCTGATCGAGCACCGTCACGATCAGACGGGAAATATTCTCGAGCTCGTTGTACGTGGGGATGATGACGAGTGCGCGTTCGGCCACGCTAGGCAGCTCCTGTTGCCACCGCGCCGCCCGGGCGCTTTGGCACGAGTCCGACGCCGATCAGCAGCACGCTCAGCAGCAGCGCCACGACGGTGATCGCCATGCCGGTCGACGACGCGGCGCTCGTGAACTCCAGCTCGATCTTGCGGGCTCCGGCAGGCAGCGGCACGCCAATGAGCGAGTAGTCGGCGCGTTCCGCGGCGGCGGGTTTGCCATCAATCCGCGCGGTCCATCCAGGAAAGAAGTTCTCGGACACGATGAGCATGTTGCCGTCCTGCGCCGGCGCGGACAGGTCAACAACGATGCGGCTGTGGTTGGGGCGCTGTACCCGCGCGGAAATCGATGAAGGTGCGGGAATCGCCGTCGCGTCCGACGAGGCCCGTGTCGGAGAACTGGTGTCGATTATGGCTACGCTGCGCTGCAGAGCCGCGGTGAACAGCGGATCCCTCAGCGTGGCGAGCGCGGCGTCGTCCGGCGCCTTGAGCGTGCCAGACGCTACCCATGCCGCGTCGGAGCGGCCCACATCATACAGGTAGACCATCGTGCCCGGCGCATTGCGCACCGGTCCGGCGACGAGGCGCGCCGCCGGCCCGAATGTCGCGCGCAGGCTCGAGTCCGGCACAGGCTCGTTGGTCAGCAGGTATCGCACATTCGCGAGCGAGCGCATCGCCGGGTTCCCGACAATCTTGTCGGTGTCGATGAGCTTTTCGTAGCGGTCCAGGGCATTGCCGTGATAGCCGAACGCTTGTCGTACTCCGTGCACCATGAGGCCATCGCCGATCAGCATCGCATCGTGATACGCCATGTTGCTCGACAACTGCAAATAGAACACGCGGCCAGAATCCTGATGGGCTTTGAGGTAGTCTATCGTGGCGTCGCTGCGATACACCTCGCTGGCTGGCGGCGAAAAGCCCCAGTACTTGCGCTCGATGCTCCAGAGATCGGCGGCGACCGCAACCAACAAGGCGAGCGCAGCCATGCGCGCACCGATCCGCCCGCGCGCTACGGCCGCGCAGATCACGATTCCCAGCAGCACGAACATGAGTCCCCGCACGCCCCCGACAGCAACCGCACCGGCGTTGGCGTTCACACGGTCGACGGCGGCGTTGATCTGCTCGGCCGGCGCTCCCCGGTACGCGGCCTCAAGAATCGCGGCTCCGAGGTTGGTGAGGGCGCCGGACACTGCCAGCAGTGCGAGCACAGCGGCGCTGACGCCCCAAGTGACCAGCCAACGGCGCTTCACGTCGCCGGATAAAACGCGCTCGAGACCCATCGCGGCAAACAGGGCAACGGCGAACGTCATGATGTACATGATGGTGCTGGGCGCGCGGAAGAACTTCGTGCCCGGCACGATGGCGTAGACGATGCGGTAGAACGGCGTGTTGCCGCCCAGGGCCCACAGCGCCGACACGACAAGCACGCTCAACAGGAAGAGCTTGAACGAGCGCGAGAACACGACCGCTTTCCCCTTGGCGCCTATCGCCGCGGTCGCCAGCAGAATCGCCACGACGCCGAGGTACTCGCTGTGGTGATGGATGCCGTTGCGTCCCCAATACCGGCTCAACATGCCGGTGAATTCCGGCAGGTACATGTTGAGCAACTCCTCGATGGGCATCGAGAAGCTCGTCGCGGTCTCATAGCCGCCGGCGATTCCCTGCGCGCGCGGTGAAAACGGCACGTATTCGATGAACGGCGCGTACTGAATGGCTCCGATACCAAAGCCGAGAGCGACCGCCACGAACGCCAGTCCCAGTCGCTTGATTCCCACGTGCGTCTGCAGCGGCGCGCCGCTCCATCCGAACGCGTAGTACAGGCCGAACGCTCCGCACAGCAGCAGCATGTACTGCAGGAGTTGCGGGTGCGGGCTCAGCACCGCGAGTCCGATGACGAGCGAGAACCAACCGAGTGCCGACAACCTGGCCTCGCGAACCCAGCGCAGCAGCAGCAGCAGCGCCAGCGGCGTCAGCGCGCCGATGAACAGCTTGCCGTCATGGCCCGGTGAAACGAGTCCGGCCGTTGGCCCGCTCATCATATACGCCGCACCGCCGACGAGACTCGCGTAGAACGAGAGCCCCAGGGCGCGAAGGAAGGCGTACATGAAAAGGCCCGCGAGGAACACGTGGACCATCAGGCCCAGTGTCATGCCAACGTCCACAGGCAGGAGCGCGCGCAAGATGAACGTCGGATAGTAGATGTCGCCGACGCCCATCGCGGCGACATACGGCATGCCGCCGAAGATGTACGGGTTCCACAGCGGAATACCCAGCCCGGCCTTGAGCGATTGCGCCGCAAAGTCGCGCACCGGGAATCCACCGATGTACTGGTCGCTGGGAGGCGTGACGAGAAAGCCTCCGGTCAGTGCGGGATAGCCCAGAACGAGCGTCAGGATGACGCAGGCGAGGGCCGCCCACGCCAATGCGTATCGCGGCCCGTCAGTGTCGCTGGAAGGTGTCTGGGATGAGCTCATTGGCTGCGGCGAAAAATACCCCGAACTGACAGGGTGTAGGGTGTAGGGTGTAGGGTGTAGGGTGTAGGGTGCAGTGCCCCACCCTATCGACTGGACGCTGCTTCCTGGAGCAGGCTGGCGTATTTGTGCGACACCGCCTCGGGGCCGAACTGTTGCAGCGCGAATTGGCGACCCGCCTTCCCCATCGCGGCCCGCAGTGTGTCGTCGCCAAGAATGCGATCCAGTGCCGCGGCGAGCGCCGGCACATCGCCCGGTGGCACAAGGAGTCCGGTCGTCTCAGGCACCACGATGTCGGGCAGGCCACCCGAGTCGAATGCCACGACCGGCGTCTCGCACAGCAACGACTCCACTGCTGTAAGGCCGAGCCCCTCGTGGACGGCGGGCACGACGTGCAGGGCCGTGGTTCTGTAGAGGTCAGCGAGTTCGCGCTGACCGAGGAGCGGGTGCCAGGTGATGCGGTCCGCCACGCCGAGTTCGGTGGCGAGTGCGCGAACCGCGGAGTCCTCCACTCGGCCGGCGCCCACGACGTCCAGCGTCGGCCGCCGTTGCATGAGCGGCAGCGCGCGTATCAGGTGATGCAGCCCTTTTTGCTCGGTCAGTTTGCCAATGAAGAGGATCCGGCTGGCGTCGCGCGTACCGCCGGGATGAAACAACTCGGGCGCGACGGGCATCGGTGCCACGATCGGTTGCGTCTTGGGGTCCATCCGTTGGACTTCACGCGCGAGCCAGCTGGAGACCGTTGTCATCGCGTACGCGCGGTGGACCACGGCCCTGAACATCGCGGGCGCTCCCAGTGAATTCACCGCGAGCCGAACGTCGGACCCATGGCTGGTAACGATGTATGGAACGCGCGTGCGGGCACGGATCAACCGGGCGAGCAGTCCTCCGGGAAACCACCAGTGCGCGTGCACGACGTCCACGGGTTTCGTGTCCATCACCTGCCGCGCGGCGCGGTAACCGAGCGCGAGGTAGCCGGCCATGGCAACCTTGGCGCCAAGCGAGCCTTTCACCTGAGCGCCCATCGTGCCGGTGTAGGCCAGCGTCTCGAGTTGTCGCGGGGCGTAACGGAAACGGGTCACCGCGATTCCCTCAATGATCTCCTCCGCGGGAACGTCCGGCGCGGCGGGCGCCACGACGTGAACGTCGATGCCCTGCCCCTTGAGGCCCACGGCGAGCCGCAGCACGAACGAGCCCACCGGATCGCCCGCGAAACGCGGGAAGTTGTGCGTGAGAAAGAGCGCTCGCATCAGGTTTGTTCAGGCTGGCTGGTGTCGTATCGGTTTGCCGTCGGGTCCCTCGAGCGCCAAACGCGTCTCGCCTGCAGGCGCGCGGAGACGTATCTCCCCCGACGCGGTGGCTCCCACCGCCCGCGCCTGACGTCGGGCGCGACGCCACGCGACGGCGGCGCCGAGCGTGGTGGCCCACGGCGATTCAGACATCAGCGATGAGCAGAGCTTCTCGAACGCAGCCGGCGCGTCGGGGAATCCGAGCGCGGGGTCCATGTTTGGATGCCAGATGCCGGTCCACAGACCGTCCACCTGCCGGACCGTGCTGGCGATCGCGAGCGCGTCGGTGATCCAGACGCCCGGATCCTCGACGTGCCGGTACTTGGAAAGCGCGCGATCCATCCACACGAACGGTGCCTCGTCGATGCCCAGCGTGCGCTTGGCCTGATCGTCCCACACGGGGACGACGTCAGCGACGCCGAGGCGAAATCCGTTGCGCTCGGAGAAACCGAACGTGGAGTCGTATGCGAATCCCGCGTCGACCATCGCGGCGTGGGTCACGCCCGGCCGCATCCGAAGGAAGTGCTGCCGCACGCCGGTCAGCGGTGCAGTCCCAATAGCAGCGAGCCGGCTGCGTTGAGTCTTGAAGACGTCCGCGAACGTGAAGGACGCGAAACTCCCATGCAGGCCCACCTCGTGCCCGCCGGCAGCGGCCGCGGCGAGGATTCGGCGCGCGGACGGCGACTCGGGCACGTACGTGACGTCGCCCGCCCAAATGCTGGACGGAGTCGGTGTGCCCGCGATGGCGAACCACGTGGAACGAATGCCGTGGCGGCGCTCGACACTCAACAGCTGATCGGCCGCGCGCCAAACGGGATTGCGCAGCAACGCGGCGGTGGCGTGGGCAGCCACTCGGCCCGCACGCGCGACATCGCCGTGCGACAGCAACTGTGCCAGGCGCAGCGCGGAGTACGCCGGCCACAAAGCAACAACGTCGAGGTCGTGCGTCATCGCCATGGCCCAGCGCTTGCCTTCCGGCCACGGGGCCAGGAGTGCGATGCGGCCGCGGCCGGCCGCAACGACCGTAGCATCCCGCAGCGCCAGCGCCATACGATTCACGACTGGGTCGCGTTCGTCACCGGCGCGCACCAAGGCGTTCTCACCGGGGGGCACGCGACCGTACTGGTCGGTGGCCTCAGTGCGCTGCTCGGCGGCGGCCCCGGCCAGTTCCGCGGCGAGTGTCAGGAGCGGCCGCTCGATCGTGACCATCCCGTCCCGTGCCTGGATGCCCCAGTGCCGCGCGCGTGCTTCGGCCAAGCCCAGGGCGCCGCCGGAGGCGCCCACAACGCTGACCGAAGGGCCATCAACTGCCCCCTCGGCGGTCACGAGGATGCGCGACAGGTCCAGCAGCACATCGAGCCCGAACTGCTCGATGGCTGACAGCGGCGGGACCGGCGGGACGACGCGAAGCATGCAGGCGGAGGTTATCGGATGGCGCGAGGCGAAAGCAAGCCGCTACGACCTCAGGGAGGACGATTCGCCTCGCTTGATAACAACTGGGGTGCCAGTCACACTTCCTCCCGATGTTTCGCAAGAAGCGCCTTCCCATGGCGCACCTCCTGGTCTTTGGCTGGATGCCCAGCGTTCTCAAGCGCTGGGCCTACCGCGCGCTGCTTGGCTACCGCATCGGCAAGAGCGTGAAGTTCTCGTTCGGCGCCATCATCGTGGGCACCAACGTCGAGATCGGGGACCACGCAGAGTTCGGGCTGCTGGCCATGGTGATCGGTCGCAACATCAGGATCGGCCGGCACTCGAGCGTCGGGACCATGAGCTACGTGTCGTGCGAACGCATTGAGATGGGCGAGGACGCACGCATCCGCGAGCAGGTATACGTGGGTGGACCGCAGCTGCCGGAATCGGCGTTCATCCTGGGCAGCCGCACCATCGTGCTGCAGATGGCGTTCATCAATTGCACCAAGCCGGTGACGATCGGTGATGATACCGGCATCGGCGGCCACTGCCTGATCTTCACGCACGGCGCCTGGCTGAACCAGCTGGACGGCTACCCGGTGAATTACGAGCCCGTGACGCTGGGCAAGAGCGTGTGGTTGCCGTGGCGCGTGTTCCTCTTGCCGGGCACGACCATCGGCGATGGGAGCGTGATCGGCGCCGACTCGCTGGTGAGCGGCACGATTCCGCCCAACAGTCTGGCGGTGGGTTCGCCGGCCAAGGTCATCAAGTCGGCGCCCGACTTTCCCAGGAAGGTGAGTGACTCCGAGCGCGGCCGGATGATCGACGACATGCTCTCGGAGTTCGAGCGCTTCGCGGTGTACGAGGGCGCTTCGGTCTCGAAGGAGGGCAACCTGCGGACATACCGCACGCAGGACGGCTCGTGGCGCCTTCATATATATCGCATGGCCGGCACCCTTCCCGTCACCGCACCGGAAGACACGCTGTTGGCCGATGTCGCGTTCACCGCCGAGCAGCGTGCGGACCTGCGCAAGCGCGGCGTCTATTGGCTGGACCTCCGCGGCAAGACACGCAGCGCATCCGGGAGCCCGCTGACGGAAGAGCTGGCGGCGTTCTTCAATCGCTACGGCATCCGCCTGCCGCGCGACTAGGACTTGGCCGGGCGCGCGACTGAACGAGTCGCCGCAATCACGCTCGGGACCAGCTCGAGCACCGTGAGCCACAGGCGCGAGACAATGGTGATGACGACCGCCTGCGCTTGCGTCGCAAGTCCGAGGGCGGGCAGAATGATCGCCAACGCCGCCTCGCGGGCGCCGATACCGCCCGGGGCGAAGAGTACGAGCAGTCCCACGAGATACGACGACGCGTACGCGGCCACGTAGTCCGATGTCGATCCGGCGGCCTCCCCGAAAATCGCGCGCACCAAGAGCCGGAATGCGAGCCCGTACAACCACCAGCTGATTCCACAGCCCACCAGCGCTACGCCCACGGCCGACAACGGCACCGTGACGCTCAATTGTTCGCGGCCGAAACGCGTCGCCAGGCGATTCCACTGACGGGCCAGCAGCGGTGCGGCCGCCAACGAGGCGGCCATTCCGATGGTGGCGACGACGACGCCTGTGGTGCCGCCAGCCACTTCACGCACCGCCCGCATCGACGTCAGCATCACCACGGCAAAGCCCGTCGCGGCCTGCGCGATGGTGACGACCACCACCGACGCTCCCGCCACCGCCCTCGGCACGCCGTCCCTGCCGATCATCACGACCATGGCGGTCACCGTCCAGATCTTGCCGGGGATGTACTTGCCGAGGTTGGACGCGAACCACACGCGCGCGGCCGGCCCGAACGCCACCGGCGCGCCGAGTCTCGCGAGCACCTGACGCCACGTTTCCACCAGCATGAGGTAGGTCGCGAACACGATGGCTGACGCGGCGAGCAACCAGCCGACCTGAATGTCGAAGCGAAGGTCGACGCGCGACGCATGTGTCCATTGCCGCCAGAGTTGCCAGGCCGCGAACGCGACGACCGCAATGACGAGCGCCACCTGCACGCCCTGTTTCCACCAGGCGCTTGGTAGCCGGGCCGGTTCGGTCACTTAGACGCGTCGGGCGGAAACCCTTCGTCGAGCCGGCGCCGCAGGTCGCGCATCTCGGCGCGCTGTCCGGCGATCTGTTCGCCGAGGAACCCGGCGGCGAAGAAGATGCTGCCAAGGATGAGCGTGGTCTGGATGATGGTCCATACCCATCGCACGCCGAAGCCGGTGGTGAAGAGCGCCATGAGTGCCCCGATGCCCGCGAGCGCGCCGAGCGCGAACAATCCCGCCCCCACCATGCCGAACGCGAGCAGAGGTTTCTGACCGAATCGCAGTTCGAACCACACCGACAGCATGTCCAACACGCCGATGGGAATGCGGTGCCACGTGGCGAACTTGGACTTGCCCGCATGCCGCGGATACAGCGGCACGGGAATCTCCGAAATCGCGAAGCCGTACGCCGCGGCGATCACCACCATGTACCGGTGCCAGTCCGGCCGTACCGGCAAGGCATCCATCACCTCGCGGCGATATGCCTTCACCGAGTTCAGGTCCTTCACCGTGACGTTGAAAAGCGTTCGGCTGAGCCGGTTGTACATGCCGGACACGAATGCCTTGTTGTACTCGCCCTGCTTGAAGCCCGTGACCAGATCCGCCTCGCCTTTCAGCACCGGCGCCACGAGCCGCGGAATGTCTTCGGGCTTGAACTGGAGGTCCGCTGGATAAAAGACCAGCACCTGCCCGCGCGCCATGAGGTAGCCGGTGCGCAGCGCATCGGCGATGCCGCGCTGGCTGCGATGCCGGGCGACGCGCAGGAACGGGTACTGCTTGCCGAGTTCCGCCAGCACGCGCGGCGTGTCGTCAAGGGAACCGTCGTCGATGACGATGACCTCATACGACGTTGCCGTGTCGCCGGCGAACGCCGCGGCCGCTTGTTCCATGAAGAGCGCGAGATTGTCCGCCTCGTCCTTGGCGGGCACCAGCACCGATACCTGCAACCGTTCCGCGATCGAGGTGCCCGGCGTCATATGCGCTTGCGCATCCGGGCAGACAGCACCCCCAGTTGATCGCGGTACTTGGCGACGGTTCGCCGAGCGATCTGCACGCCGTCCTGCTTGAGAATGCTCACGATAGCCTGGTCGGTGAGGGGACTCTTCGCGTCTTCATCGTGCACAAGCTTCTCGATCTTGTCGCGGATGCCACGGGCCGACACGTCTTCGCCGTCGGCCGTGGACAGGCCGGACGAGAAGAAGAATTTCAGCGGCAGCACGCCCCGCGGTGTCTGCACAAACTTCTCATTCGTCACGCGACTCACGGTTGACTCGTGCATGCCGATGACCTCGGCGACTTCGCGCAGCGTGAGCGGCTTGAGTCCCTGCACGCCCTTCTCGAAGTAGTCGCGCTGCCGCTCCACGATGTAGTTCATCGTTTTGAGCATCGTCTGGCGGCGCTGCTCGATGGCCTGGATCATCCACTGCGCCGAGTTGAGCTTCTGCGAGATGAACTCCTTGTTCTCTCCCTGGAACTTCTTCTTGTCGCGCGCCATGTCCTGGTACGTCTTGCTGAGTCGCAGGCGCGGCAGGTTATTGTCGTTGAGCGAGACACGGTAGGTGTGGTCGATTCTCTCGACGATCAGGTCCGGGATGATGTAGTTGTGGCTCAGGTCGCTGAAGCGCAGGCCGGGCTTGGGATCGAGCTTCTGGATCTCGTCCGCCGCCTTCTGCACTTCGGCCGGGCCGATGCCGACGCGCTTGGAGATGTCGCTCCAGCGGTGGTTGATGAGATCGTCGAAACAGTCCCTGACGAGCCGAAACGGCACTGATTCCGAGAGTCCGCCTTCCTTGAGTTGCAGCAGGAGGCACTCGCGCAGATCGCGCGCGCCGACGCCGGGCGGGTCCAGCGCCTGCACGATGCCGAGCATTTCCCCGGCCTCCGTCAACGTGTACAAGGGTGCGGCCCCGGCGTCCGGCCGTTCCGACTCCTCGGCGGCGTGGCGCACCATGTCGTTCACGCCGGTGACGATCGCGTCGAGGTCCCCCTTGAGATAGCCGTCGTCGTCGATGTTCCCGATGAACTCGTCGGCCAACACCACCTGGCGCGGCGACAAGTCGAGCAGCGAAACCTGGTCCCGCAGGTGTTCGGACAGTCCGCGATGCTCCACCGTGACGGGCTCGGTGTATTCCCGGTCTTCGCGCTGCTCCCGCATGCCGCCGGCGGTGTCGAATCCGTCGAGGAGGATTTCCTCCCAATCGGTCTCCCCATCCTCGGCTCGCTCGGCGTTGGATGCTTCTGCCGTGGCGGTCGGTTCGCCTTCGCCTTCGGTGTTCTCGGTGCCCTCGCCTTCTCCCTCTCCCTCGTCCTCTTCTTCGCCCGGCTCCTGGAGTTCCAGGAACGGATTCGTAAGCAGTTCCTGTTTGAGGTGCTGCTGCAGGTCCAGCAACGGCATGTAGAGGAGATCCATCGCCTGGTACAGGCGCGGATTCATTCGCAGTTCCTGGCGGAGCTGCGGGGTCTGGGAGAGACCCGGCCTCACGCGCCGTTCTCCGAGGCAAAACGGGATCGCAAACGCGCCGAGAGCGTCGGCCCGAGATAGCGTTCGGCTACCGTGTCGTCGAAAACGAGTTCGCGCACTGTGCCCGATACCTTGACCTGTCCATCGAACATGATGTAGGCCCGGTCCACAATGTCCAGTGTCTGTTCGACGTTGTGGTCCGAGATCAGCACGCCGATGCGGCGCGTTCGAAGATTCGCGACGATCTGCTGGATGTCATGCACGGCGATCGGGTCCACGCCCGCGAACGGCTCGTCGAGCATCATGAACTTCGGCTCGGTGACCAGGGCGCGCGTGATCTCGAGCCGGCGCCGCTCGCCGCCGGACAACGAGTAGGCCTTGCTGTGGCGGAGATGCTTGATCGTGAGCTCGTCCAGCAGGTGCTCCAGCCGCTCGCGGCGCTCGGCGGCGGAGAGCGGCAGCGTCTCGAGAATGGCGAGGATGTTGTCCTCCACCGAGAGCTTGCGGAACACCGACGGCTCCTGTGACAGATAGCCGATGCCCAGCCGCGCCCGTTTGTACATCGGGACGGACGTGATGTCGGCGCCGTCGAACAGGATCTTGCCGGACAGTGGCGGGATGAGGCCCACGATCATGTAGAACGTGGTGGTCTTGCCGGCGCCGTTGGGACCCAGCAGGCCGACGATTTCGCCCTGCTGCAGGCGAAGGGCCACGTCGTTCACGACCGAGCGACTGCGGTACCGCTTCACGAGGCCGGACGCTTCGAGGACGCTGCCCGATGGAGCGGCGATCGTCCCCAGCTGCTCGTGCAGCGGCGGATGTTCACCGGTGCGGCGCAGGGCGTCCGAGAACTCGCGGCGACGCGGCAGGAGTTCCTGCCACGCGCGGGGCGTAAAGCGCACCACGGCGTCGACGGCCTGGAGACCGCCGTCCGGCACCTCAATCAGGGACAGCCCCGTCAGGCGTGGGATGACGCTGGTCTGGAGGAACTCGCGCACGTGATCCACGCCGAGTCGGCCGGCTTCGGCATCTGCATCGCGGCCGGCGGCCCGCATGGCAGCCAGATGGTCGTCGCGATAGACGCGCGCGGCCTCGTTGAACGACGCCCCGCCTTCGTCGTTGGCGACCGTCAGGATGGCGTGCAGCGCCAACGCCGCGGATCGATCAGATCGCGCGAGTTGGTCCAGTACGTCCTTGATGGAGGCGTCGGCTTCGGTCATTCAGGTTTGGGCGTCGGCGGCCGAGGCGATGCCGTGGCCGCCGGCGTGGTTTTGGTTGCCGCTTTGGTGTCAGGTTTCGGTTCGACGTACACTCCGGACGCCTTCCCCACCACCGTCACTTTGGACGCCCGCCGCTGCGCGAAAGCCACGACAATTTGCCGGCCGTTCACGTAGTTCACGGCGGCTTTCCGGATGGTGGTGTCAGCCGGTGCCATATGGTAATAGGACTTGGCGCCTCCCCGGGCGACCAGTTCCCTGAGTTGTGCCGCCCTCGCGGTGTCGCGCGGCGCTGCCGAATCGAACTTTGCGACGATGGTATCACCGCGCAGCCAGTCGACCGTGTCGGCCCTGAAGCGTGTCGTGTCCGGTTGTCCTTCGGCGGCGGCGCCGCGCACGGCATGCAGTTCGCGGATCCGCTGATTCGGGAGGAGTACATCGATGGAATCCGCGGCGATCTGCTGTGTGGCGGAGATGATCCTGGCGCGACCAGGACCCCAGGCGATGGCGCGCTGCAGCAGATCCCCGGCGATGCGGAGATCTATGGTATCGCTCGAGAGCGTCATGTCCTGGCTTGTCGCCTTGCCCTGCCCCTTGGCCAGGACGCGACTGAGCTTGCGGTTCTGCGTCGTCATCTCGATGCGGACGCCCGCGAGTGTGAACGGACGGTCCTTCTTTCCGGTGATGGACGGCGTGCGCATCAGGACCATCAACTCGCGCTCACTGTCGATGAGTACGGAGTCGCCTCTGGCTTCCACTTCGGGGCGCGTGATGACAACCTTGCCGCCGGCGTACACGAGGCTGTCGCCGATCATGGTGATGCGGTCCGAGACGACCACGAGTGTGTCTGACGGGGAGCCGCTGGAGTCCTTTTGAACGAGCGCGACCGTGGGGCGCTGGATGGCAATGATCTTCGTGGCCGGGCGGTCCGACATGGCGCGGTAATACTCCAGCGCCGGCCCGCGCAGCGTTGAGCCGGACGTGGGCGACTTGGCGACGACGTTGCCGCTGGCGAAGATGTGCTCAGTCAGCTGGCGGTACGTGAGGTAGTCCGACGTCAGCGACAGGCGCGGCTCGTCGTAGTGCACGTCGCCGACGAGGAAGATGCGGCCTTCGTCGCCATACGACTCGAGGCTGTCGGCCTGGAGTCGCAGATCCCTGGAAGGGCACCGCACCACGATGCCGCCGCCGAAGAACGTGTTGCGCTGGCCGCTCTCCAGCATGTTGCTGGTCTGGCGAGTTTGCGGGGTGTTGTCGAAGAAGCACCTCTCGCGATCCTGCGCGCCCGCCAGGACCGGGACGACGCTGAGCAGCGCGGCCAACGCGCGCCGCGTCACGGCTTGTCGAGACCCTTGAGCGGCACGCGTGCCTCTCCCCCGCACGCGCGGAAGCACTTGAACACCTTCAGGTTTGGATCCGACGTGAATCCGATGCCGCGCTGCACCTCGGTGGCGCGGCGCATCACGAAGGCGCTATCGCTCGAGACCTGATTGGTGCCTTCGACGTACTTGAGGTGGTTGGACGACAGTGTCTTGCCGTCCGTGGACGTGATGAGGACGTTGCCGAACCCCTCGAGCGAGCGCAGGCGCAGGTCGTACGTGCCGCGGTTGCCTTTCATCGTGCCGTTTGGCGCACCTGTCTCGGTGGTGAACTCCCCGCGAATGTTCCGCAAGACGAACTTGGTCTGGTCGTTGAACACGAACGCCGTGTCCGCGTACAAGTCCCCACGCTTCACGCCGTTCTCGGTGAGGAACTGGTGAATGTCCCACAGCACCTGTTCCGCACTGTCGGACAGCGTTGCTTCGGCGACGACGGGTGGCTGGGTGGACTTGCGGCAGCCGAGGGCCAGTACGGCGACTACGGCGACTACGGCGACCACGCCGAACGGAGCCGAAAAACGCACCGCGTTCACGCGAGCCGGGCCCGCATCAGATCGTGCAGATGAATCACGCCCACCAGCTTGTTCCGGGCGTCCACCACCGGCATGGCCATGATCCCGTATGTTTCCATCCGGTATACTACCGCCGTCGCCAGTTCATCGTTCCGCGCCAGTTTGGGAGTGCGGTTGAGGATCTGCTCTACCGGCACGGACATGATGTTGGCTTCGCGTTCCATGGCCCGTGTCAGGTCCCCCGCGGTCATGACGCCAGTCACGCGATCGGTGTCGTCGAGCATGACGGCGATGCCGCGACGCTCTGCCAGCAGCACGATCGCCCGCTGCATCGTGTCCGCTCGATGCAGCACGGGCAGCCGATCACGCTCCATGACTTCGGAGACCGGGGTCAACAAGCGTCGGCCGATGGCACCGCCGGGGTGCAGCCGCGCGAAGTCCTCGCGGCCAAAGCCCTTCTCTTCGAGGAGTGCCACGGCAAGCGCGTCGCCCAACGCCAAGGCAACGGTCGTGCTGGTCGTGGGTGCCAGGTCGTGCGGACAGGCTTCCTCGGCGACCGAGGCGTCGAGGGTCACGTCCGCGTGGCGGGACAACGCCGACTTCTTGTCGCCGGTCATGGCGATCAGGCGCACGCCCAGCCGCTTGAGCTGGTCGATGAGCGGCCCCAACTCATCGGACTCGCCGCTCTTCGAGATCAGGATGGCGACGTCGTTCGCACCAACAATACCGAGGTCCCCGTGGACGCTGTCCGCCGGATGCAGGAAGGTGGCGGGCGTGCCCGTGGACGTGAACGTCGCGGCGATCTTGCGCCCGATCAGCCCCGACTTCCCCACACCCGACACGATGACGCGGCCCGTGGAGTCGCGCAGGATCTCGACCGCGTGCGCGAACGACTCGTCCAGCCGGTCGCGGGTGGCCGCGAGCGCGTCGCGCTCGACGGCGATCACGCGCTGGCCACTCGCGATGATCTTCGAAGCGCCGCCGGAGCGCGTCGCGCTTTTCGGGGACCTGGGGCTCTTTCCGCTCATGGCTTGGCTGCCGAGCCCGATCGCTTGGCGACGTAGGCGTCGGACAGGGCTTTCCACTCGCCGCGCGACTTGAGCAGCAGTTCCGCAAACTCCCGGATGGCGCCCCGGCCGCCGGCGTTCTTGAGGTGCACTGTGGTCACAGCACGAATCTCGGCCACCGCGTTCCCCACGGCCACCGGCAGGCCCACCATGCGCATGATCGGAATGTCCGGCAGGTCGTCGCCGATAAACGCCGCGTCGGCCGCGGCGATCTTGTGCTTGGCCAGGATGGCCTGAAATCCCGGCAGCTTGTGGGCGTTGGCGTCCTGGGCCACGTCTTCGACGCCCAGTTCTTCGGCCCGGTGCTTGACGCTGTCGGAAACGCGCCCGGTGACGATGGCGACGCGGATGCCGGCCTTCCTGAGCAGGTAGATGCCCAGCCCGTCCTGGATGTCATAGCGTTTGGCTTCAAATCGCTGGCCCGCAACGTCGCCGAGGTAGATGCCGCCGTCGGTCATGACGCCGTCTACGTCCAACCCCACCAAGCGGATACGCTTGGCCACCTCAAGTGGAATCGATGACAAGGGTGTAGGGTACAGGGTACAGGGTACAGGGTATCTGTGGCTACTAACTGCGCTTGTCGCGCGGCTGGGCGGCGGCGCGGACCGCAAGCACGCGATCCAGGAGCTCGGCGAGGTCACTGAGCGGAAGCATGTTCGGGCCGTCACTGGGTGCGTGGTCGGGATCCGGATGCGTTTCGAGAAAGAGTCCATCTGCCCCGGCGGCAACCGCAGCAAGCGTTAGCGGCGGGATGAACTCGCGGGCGCCGCCGCTGGCGCCCCCTGCCCCCTGACCCGGCCGCTGCACGCTGTGGGTGGCATCGAAGATCACTGGGACGCCGCACGCGGCGCGAATGCGCGCGAAGTCGCGCATGTCCACCACCAGGTCGCCATAGCCGAAGAACGTGCCGCGGTCGGTAACAGCGATGTCGGAGAGCCGCGTGGCCGGGAGTGACAGGCGGCGGTCGCCCTTGGCTTGCCGCATCCCGCTCGTGGCATCGCGCACCTTCTCCACGGCTCCGCGCATCCCTTCCGGGTGCATCCACTGCCCCTTCTTGATGTTCACGGCCTTGCCGGTGCGGCCCGCTGCCTGGAGCAGGTCCGTTTGGCGGCACAGGAACGCCGGGATCTGAAGGACGTCTGCCACCTGCGCCACCATGGCGCATTGTTCGGGCAGGTGGACGTCGGTCAACACACGCAGGCCGGACGCTTTCTTGACCCGCTCCAGCGACCGGAGTCCCTCTTCGATTCCGGGCCCGCGATGGGCGTCCGGATTGGATCGGTTGGCCTTGTCGAAGCTGGCCTTGTAGACGATCCCGCCCGGGATCTTCGCCTGAAGCTTGGCGAGATGTTCCGCGACGGTCAGGTTGAGCGTGTCGTCCTCGAGGACGCACGGGCCGGCGATAACGAAGAAGTCCTCTGCGCTGAAGACGCCCACGCTAGTCGCCTGCCGGCGCATGCGATGCCTTTGGCAACGCGGCGGCGGGCGCACCACGACCACGATTGGCCTTGGCCCGTGCCGCTGCCGCCGCGATGAAACCCGCGAACAGCGGATGCGCGCGCGTGGGCCGTGACTTGAGCTCGGGATGGAACTGGCAGCCAACGAACCAGGGGTGCTTCTCGAGCTCGATGATCTCCACCAGCTGACCGTCCGGGCTCACGCCTGACAGCTTCATTCCGCGCTCCACGAACTGGTCGCGGTACTTGTTGGAGACTTCATAGCGGTGCCGGTGCCGCTCGCTGATCTCGGCCACGCCGTACACCTCGGCCACCTTGGAACCGCGCGTGAGGCGCGCCGGGTATGCGCCCAAGCGCATCGTGCCGCCCATGTCGGTGACGTGTTGCTGCGACTCCATAAGGGAGATGACCGCGTTGTCGCACTCCGGCGCGAACTCCGTGGAATGGCTGTCCGCGATACCGCACACGTTGCGCGCGAACTCGATGATGGCCACCTGCATGCCAAGGCAAATGCCGAAGAACGGAAGGCCGCTGGTGCGCGCATGGCGGATGGCTTCGACCATGCCTTCCACGCCGCGAACGCCGAATCCACCGGGCACCAGCAGGCCCTGATAGGTGGCAAGTATTTCGGCGGCCTTCTCCGGATCGGTGAAATCGTCGCTGGAGAGCCAATTGATCTCGACGCCGACATCGTTGGCGATGCCGCCGTGGATGAGCGACTCTTGCACGCTCTTGTAGCTGTCGACGAAGTCCGTGTACTTGCCCACGACCGCGATGCGCACGCGATCGCGCGGCTGGAGTACGCGCGTCACCAGTTCGCGCCATACCGTCAGGTTCGGGCGGGGCGTGTCGAGGCCAAGTCGTTCGAGCACCTTGTCATCGAAACCCTGCTCGTGGAATCGCAGCGGGATTTCGTAGATGGTCCGTACGTCCGGGCTCTCGATGACGCACCCGAACTCCACGTTACAAAAGAGCGCGATCTTGCGCTTGATCTCGTCCGACACCGGGCGCTCGGTGCGCACGATGAGCATGTCGGGCTGGATACCGATTTCCATCAGGTCGCGGACGGAGTGCTGTGTCGGCTTGGTCTTGAGTTCGCCGGCGGCCGCGATGAACGGTATGAGCGTGAGGTGGATGAACAGCGCGTGCTCTCGGCCCACATCGTGGCGAAACTGGCGAATCGCTTCCAGAAACGGCAGCGATTCGATGTCGCCCACCGTGCCGCCGATCTCGACGATGACCACGTCGTTCTCGGGTGCAATGCGCTTGATGGCCGCCTTGATCTCGTCCGTGATATGCGGAATGACCTGCACCGTCTGTCCCAGGTATTCGCCGCGGCGTTCCTTGGTGATGACGTTGGAGTAGATGCGGCCTGTGGTCACGTTGTTGGCCTGCGATAGCGGGCGGTCTATGAACCGCTCGTAGTGGCCCAGGTCCAGGTCCGTCTCGGCGCCGTCGTCGGTGACGAACACCTCGCCGTGCTGGAACGGCGACATCGTGCCGGGGTCAACGTTGATGTACGGGTCGAATTTCATCATGGAGACGCGCAGCCCGCGCTCCACGAGCAGTCGCCCCAGGGACGCCGCGGCGATTCCCTTGCCCAGCGACGAGACCACGCCGCCGGTGACGAAGATGAACTTGGTGGGCTGACGACGATCGCTTGCCTGCATCAGGCCGGTTCCCCGCTCAATATGGTCCATTCGGAATTGGCTTTTGCCAAGTCGTGTTCGGTGTCGATGCCGTTGCGCAGTGGCCCCGGAATCAAGGCTACGCCGATGGCCATTCCAGCGGCCAGTGGGCGCAGTTGTTCAAGTCGTTCGATGCGTTCCAGGGGGTGCGTGGCCAGCTTCACCCAGCGGTTGAGCGCTTCCTTCGTATAGGCGTAGACCCCGACGTGCTGGAACACCCGGGTGCGCCGCTGCGCGGCGTCGCCGGCATCCTTGGGCTCGCGCAGGAACGGGATGGGCGCGCGCGAGAAGTACAGTGCGCGCCCGTTGTCCGCCGTCACGACCTTCACGATGCTCGGCTCGTCGAGAATCGCTTCGATGGCCTGCACCGCCGCCGTGCCGATCTGCACGTCGCCCGTCACGCAACCCAGCGCGCCCGATACCGCGGCGGCGGAGATGAACGGCTCGTCGCCCTGCACGTTGATGATGGCGTCGAACTTCGCGAATTCGCGCTGCCTGGCGACTTCGGCCACGCGGTCGGTGCCGGAGACATGTTCCGGAGACGTCAGCACGGCTTCGGCGCCGTTGGCGCGTGCAGCCTGAGCCACTTCGTCGCTGTCCGTGGCGATGACGCAGTGGTCCGCGAGGCCCATGGCCGAGACCCGTTCCCACACGCGAACGACCAGCGGACGGCCGGCAAGGAGTCTCAGGGGTTTTCGGGGGAGACGTGTCGCGCCCAGTCTGGCTGGGATCACGGCGAGGGTCTTCATGCCCTTGCCCGGACGAAGTTCACGCGCCCGACAGACACGTCTGAAGAATGTAGACTGGGTGCAGGCCCGGCACAACTTT
>JBBTFS010000053.1:1285-5830 GCA_038060705.1 Gemmatimonadota bacterium | reverse complement strand
CTTGTGCTGGTCGATGAGTTTGCCGAGCATCTCGGCGTACTTCGTGGGATGCCAGACGAGGAACACGGCGCCAAAGCAGGATGAGAATGTCGCCTGCGGTTCAGTGACGCCGCGTTCGGTGCCCGCCACCTTGGCGGTGTAGCCGGACAGGAAGTAGTACATCGCCTGGTCGCGCGAGAGCTTGGCGATGGGAGGGAGCACGCCGAACGCGTCTGCCGTGAGGAAGACGATGTTGCTGGGGTGTTTGCCCTGCCCGTTGGGCACGTGGTTGGCGATGTACGGCAACGGATACGACGCGCGCGTGTTCTCGGTGATGCTCGTGTCCTCGAAGCGGACGCGGCGCGTGACCGGATCCAGCACCACGTTCTCGAGCACGGTGCCGAACATCTGCGTGGTCTTGTAGATGTCCGGTTCGCCCTCGGCCGAGAGGTTCACGACCTTGGCGTAGCAACCGCCCTCGAAGTTGAACGTGCCTTCCTTGCTCCAACCGTGCTCGTCGTCGCCGATGAGTCCGCGGTGCGGGTCGGCGGAGAGCGTCGTCTTGCCGGTGCCCGAGAGGCCGAAGAACAGCGCGGTGTCGTTCTTCTTGCCGATGTTGGCCGA
The DNA here is from genome assembly GCA_038060705.1 of Gemmatimonadota bacterium. Classification (GTDB taxonomy): domain Bacteria; phylum Gemmatimonadota; class Gemmatimonadetes; order Gemmatimonadales; family Gemmatimonadaceae; genus DASPMP01. Next base: position 5,227 of record JBBTFS010000053.1, on the reverse strand, counting down.
GCAGTGCATCGAGAGCACGCCCTGCTTGGGCAAGTAGTAGTTCATCACCGTGAACATCGCCTTCTTGAGCTCGCCGGCGTACTTCGTGCCGCCGATGAGAATCATGCGCTTGGCGAGGTTCAGCACGATGAACGTGCCGGTGCGCGTGCCGTGCCTGGACGGCGTGGCGTCGAACTCCGGCGCGTGGAGCACCGTGAAGTTCGGATTCCAGCCGGCGAGGTCCGCCAGGTCCGGACGGATGAACATGTTGCGCACGAACGCCATGTGCCACGCACTGGGCGACACGTAGCGCACGGAGAGGCGGTACTTGGGGTTGGCGCCGCAGTAGAGGTCCTGGATGAACAGGTCAGAACGACCGTTGAGGTACTGCTTTACGTCGTTCAACAGCAATTCGAACTTGTCGGGGTCAAGCGGTTGATTGACCTTGCCCCAATCGACGTCGTGCATGGAGCCGGGCTCTTTCACGACGAACTTGTCGTTGGGTGAGCGGCCGGTGTGTGGCGCCGTCACGGCGCAGAACGGCCCCAGCTCGGCCAGTTGGCCCTCGTTGCGGCGGATCGCGGTGTCCAGCAGCAGGGTCTGCACCTGGTTCCAGTGCAGGTTGCCTGTGGGCCTCAGTCCTAAACCATCGAGCGTTTGTCCGGGTTCCATCAAGTGGGGCGGGTGCGTCTGCGTGGACATCGGAGTCTTAGGGCCTTGCCAATGCGGCGTGAGAGTCGAGTGGAACGGGTTTGCGCGGCGCGCGTCCGCGCTCGCGTTCCTGTGCATCGACCACCGCGACCGCGGCCATGTTGACGATGTCCTGCACGTCAGCGCCGCGCTCCAGCACGTGGACCGGGCGACGCATGCCGACGAGGATGGGACCAATCGCCGTCGCGCCACCGAGGTGTTCGAGCAACTTGTACGCGATGTTGCCGGCGGCCAAGTTCGGGAAAATTAGCACGTTGGCCCGTTCAGTGAGAGCGCTGAAGGGGTAGTCGCGTTCCATCACGGCCGGGTTCACCGCGGTGTCCGCCTGCATCTCGCCGTCCACGACCAGGGAGGGGTCTTTCTCGCGCAGGAGCGCCACCGCGCGCGCGACCTTCTCCGTCTCCGGGTGTCGCACGGAGCCGAAGTTGGAGAACGACAGCATGGCGATGCGTGGCTCCATCCCCACGAGGCGCGCGATGCGCGAGGCGGCGTATCCGATCTGCGCCAGGTGCTCGGCGGTGGGATCGATATTCACCGTGGTGTCGCCGCAGATGACGACATGGTGCGGAAACACCAACATGTACATGCCGCTCACGATCTGGGCCTTGGGGTGCGCCCCGATGACTTCGAGCGCCGGCCGGATGGTCTCGGGGTAGTGCAGGTTCACGCCGGATACGAGCGCGTCGGCGTCGCCGTTGGCCACCATGCACGAGCCGAAGTAATTGCCGTTGTAGATCCGGCGGCGCGCTTCGTCCAGAGACATGCCTTTGCGCTGCCGCCGCGACCAGAGAATGTCGGCGTACGTCTCGCGCTTGGACGATGTGGACGGATCTTCGATGACGATATCGTCGAGGTCGATGTTGGCGGCCTCGGCGATGCCCTCGATACGGCGGCGGCTGCCGAGCAGAATGGGACGGGCCACGCCCTCCTCGACGAGGATGGCCGCGGCGCGCACGACCTTGGGTTCCTCGCCCTCGGGGAAGACGACGCGCTTGGGATCCTGCATCGCACGGTTGGAGATGCCGCGCATGATGCCGCGCGCGCGTCCGAGGCGCGTCTCCAGCTGGCGGCGATACTCGTCCATCTCGCAGAAGTCACGCGCTACGCCGCTGGCCACGGCGGCCCACGCGACGGCCGGCGCGACCCAAAGCAGGACTCGCGGATCGAACGGAAAGGGAATGATGTAGTCGGGGCCGAATCGCACCCCGCGCAGGCCGTAGAGGCTGGCGACACTGTCGGGGACATCCTCTTTGGCCAGCAACGCCAGCGCGCGCGTGGCGGCCATCTTCATTTCCTCGTTGATCTCGGTGGCGCGCACGTCCAACGCGCCGCGGAAGATGAACGGGAAGCAGAGGACGTTGTTGATCTGGTTCGGATAGTCGCTCCGTCCCGTTGCGACGATCGCGTCGCCGCGTACGGCGCGAACCTCCTCCGGAAGAACCTCGGGCACCGGGTTGGCAAGGGCGAAGATGATCGGCTTGGCCGCCATCTCCTTGACCATGGCGCCGGTGATGGCGCCCGGGCCCGAGAGCCCGACGAAGACATCCGCGCCCTTGAGCGCGTCGGCGGGCAAGCGGAGGTCACGTGTGGTGGCGAAGCGCGCCTTGTACGGATCCATGTCCGTGGCGGCGCGGTCGGCACGGATCACGCCTTTCCGGTCGCAGAGGACGATATTCTCGCGGGCGACGCCGAGCCGGACATAGTGTTCGGCTGTGGCGATGGCGGCAGCGCCCGCACCGGAAAAGACGACCTTGAGCGAGGCCAGTTCCTTGCCGACGACCTCGGCCGCGTTGAGAAGCGCCGCGCCTGAGATGATCGCGGTGCCGTGTTGGTCGTCGTGAAAGACCGGGATATGGAGGGTCTTGCGGAGCGTCTCTTCTATAAGGAAGCAGTCGGGCGCCTTGATGTCCTCCAGGTTGATGCCGCCGACAGTGGGTTCCAGGAGCTGGCAGAATCGGATGACGTCCTGCGGGTCTTCGGAACCGACTTCCAAGTCGAAGACGTCGAGGTCGGCAAACTGCTTGAAGAGATTCCCTTTGCCTTCCATCACCGGCTTGCCGGCGAGGGCGCCGATGTTGCCAAGACCGAGCACGGCGGTGCCGTTGGTGACGACGGCCACCAGGTTGCCCTTGGCGGTGTAGGCGTACGCCTCCTCGGGGTCGCGCTTGATCTCGAGGCACGGCTCGGCAACGCCGGGGGAGTAGGCGAGCGCGAGGTCCCGCTGGTTGGTGAGCGGCTTGGTTGGGACGACCGCGATCTTGCCGGGCCGTCCGGACTTGTGGTACTCGAGGGCTTCGTCGCGTTTGGACATTCCGGGCTAAGGTAGCGCGAATTGGCGGGTGCGGCGATGCGGCGGATGTCGTGGTGTGGCTGGCGGCGCGGCGGCGAGCCCCTTGTGGGATGTGACTAGATGTGACTATCATATGACCATGTCCAAGGATCGCACCGTCAACGTTGCCACGCTCAAGGCGCGGTTGAGCGAGTATCTGCGCGCGGCGCGCGGTGGACACACCGTCGTGGTGTGCGACCGGGACACGCCGGTCGCGCGCTTGGTGCCGTATACGGCAGCTGGCCCAACACTGGTCGTTCGGGAGCCGACGCGCTCGTTGCGGTCCGTGGTGCTGCCCAAGCCACTTGGGAAGCGCGTGGACAGCTTGTCTGCGTTGCTGGAAGAGCGACAGTCATCGCGTTGATCGCGTACCTGGACGCTTCCGTCGTGTTGCGCCTGGTGCTGGGTGAGCCGGGACACCTGCGGGAATGGGACCGTGTGCACGAAGGCGTCGCGAGCGCACTCACCGAGGTGGAGTGCCTGAGAACGCTGGATCGGCTGCACCAGCTGGGCCGTCTCACCGCGGACGTGGTGGCCGAGCGTCGCGCGGCAGTGTACTCGCTGCTCGAGGCTGTGGAGGTGATGGATGTGAGCCGGGCGGTATTGCGTCGAGCGTCTGAGCCGTTCCCGACAGCGCTGGGCACGCTGGATGCGATTCACCTGGCGGCCGCGATGGCCTGGCGGGAGCAGCGGGGCAGCGGACTCACGTTCGCCACGCACGACAACGTGCTGGCGCTGGCGGCGCAGGCGACCGGCTTCTCTGTTATCGGTGGCGAAGCTCCGGTCTCGCGGCGCGTCATCGGCACTTGACGGCAGAATCTCACAAGCACGAACTGGAGGATACGGTGACCTCGCCAATGACGGGCTCCGTGCAACGCGCCGAGTCGAAGGGGTCCAACTCCGCCATGGTGACTTTCGCGTCG
>JBBTFS010000053.1:0-1185 GCA_038060705.1 Gemmatimonadota bacterium | reverse complement strand
GGGGCTACCTGCGTTCCGTAGAGCTCGATCGCGCGCATGACTTTGTCGTGCGGCATTGTGCCCACGGTGAGCTGGAGCATGAAGCGCTGCATGCCGAACAGCTCATGCTCGTAGAGGACCTTGTCGATCACCTGTTGCGGACTGCCGACGAGGATGGCGCCATGCGGACTGCGCTCCTCGTCGAAGTGCTCCCGTGACGGCGGCGGCCAGCCGCGCTCGTGACCGATGCGTGCCATGACCTGCGAATAGGATGGCCAGACCTCGTTGGCGGCTTGCTGCGAGTCCAGCGCGATCCAGCCATGCGAGTTGATGCTGACCGGGACGTTCCTGTGTCCGGCCTTGGCCGTGGCTTCACGGTGCAATTCGACGAACGGCACGAACCGCTCCGGCGTCCCGCCGATGATGGCGAGTGCCATCGGGAGGCCCAGCATTCCGGCGCGAATCACGGACTGGGGCGTGCCGCCAACCGCAATCCACACAGGGATCCTGGTCTCGGGGCGGGGATACACGCTCTGGTTCTTGAGTGGAGCGCGGTATTTCCCGGACCACGTGATCTTCTCATGGTCGCGCAGCTCCAACAGCAGCTCGAGCTTCTCGATGAAGAGTTCGTCGTAGTTGGACAGGTCGTATCCAAAGAGCGGAAACGATTCGATGAACGAGCCGCGGCCGGCCATGATCTCCGCGCGGCCGTTGGACAGGAGGTCAAGGGTCGTGAACTCCTGGAAGACGCGAACCGGGTCGTCTGAGCTGAGGACGTTGACGGCGCTGGTGAGCCGGATGCGTTTGGTTCGCATCGCGGCTGCGGCGAGCACGACGGCAGGCGTCGAGACGGCGAAGTCGGGTCGGTGGTGTTCGCCGACGCCATAGACGTCGAGGCCGAGCTGGTCGGCGAGCTCGATCTCCTCCATCAAGTCGCGGAGTCGCTGACCCGCCCCGATCTGCTGCCCGGTGGCGGGGTCGAGCGTGGTTTCCGCAAAGGTGTACAGCCCGAGTTCCATGGCGCGTGGAAAATGAGCCGGAAGGTAATACGGCTGGCGGGCAACTTCGTCCCAAGGCACAGACAAAAAGAGAACCGGCCCGCCGAGTGCATCGGCAGGCCGGTTCGGTGCTACAGGTGCGACGAGGGCGCCACAGCCGAGCCGACGACTCTGGCGCTATGCAAATGCGCATTGCACTCGGCACGAA
>JBBTFS010000052.1:9309-12047 GCA_038060705.1 Gemmatimonadota bacterium | reverse complement strand
CGCATACGTGAACTGCTTGCCGCGACGCGGACCGCTGGTCACCAAGCCATCCGTCTCCGCGCGCATCATGATGCGGGCCAGTGTCTGACCGCCCGTGACACGGATCTTCGCCCGCTCCAGCTTCGTGGCGATTTCAGAGCGCATGAGGTGCTTGCCGCCGGTCAGCGCCTTCGCGATCACGGCCAGACTGCGACCATACACCGCCGCCGTCAGGCCAAGCTTTCGACCGTAATTGTCCATGATGCGGTTCACGCGCGGGCCGGTGAGCTTCAACATCCAGCGCAGGTCTTCCGGCGCCACGAAGTGCCACGTGGGCCGTAGCACGTGCGTCCGCAGCATCGCGCCCCTGGTGAACTCTGCCTCGACCTCGGCGTCGGTCACTCCGGTCGTTCGCTGCGCAAGCGCCCATTTGGCGCCGAGGTAGTCCTGCGCCTGCACGGCGCACAACTCGCGAACCACCTCGCTCGCGCTGGAAAGCCGCCTTCCGGTAAGGCGCTGGGCCGCCAGGCGCCGATTCACAATCTCACTGGTACTGGACACGTCTGGAAAACCTAGCCGCGGTCGCGAACTCCCGTCCATATTCTCCGTCATGCCGCCAGGACGCGCGAAGCCCGCAAAGAAGGCACCAAGCCGCAACGCCGCGCCGCCTGCGACAACTGGCAGCGGTCAGGTGCATCTATATGTAGGCATCAGCCTGGACGGCTACATCGCCACGCCGGACGGCGGCGTCGCGTGGCTGGACCCGTATCAGGACGCGCGCGCCGGTTTCATGCCATTCATCGAAACCATCGGCTCCGCACTCATGGGACGCACCACCTACGACCACGCCGTCAAGGGCGGCCACGCCGATTTCGGCATGCCGGCGTATGTCGTTACGCATCGTCCATTCACGCCACCGTCTCCCTCGGTGGTCCCGTACTCCGGCGACCTGCGCGAACTCGTGCGTCAGATTCGCGAGCGGCACACCAAGGACATCTGGCTCATCGGTGGCGGCAGTCTCACCAAGGCCCTCGCCGATGCAGACCTCATCGACATCTGGTCCGTGGCCTTCGTGCCCACGCTGCTCGGCGCAGGCCTACCGATGTTCCCGGCTCGCACGCCGGCTGAATTGCGGTTGAAGCTGGTGAAGACCCACGCGTATCCGAGCGGCGTTGTGGAACTCCGCTACGAACGACACTGACCGCCATGACTTTCAAGACCATCATCGAGCCGTTTCGCATCAAGGCGATTGAGCCAATCCGGCAGACAACCTCCGAGCATCGCACGGCCGCGATCCGCACAGCGCACTACAACATCTTCCAGCTCGACGCAGAGGACGTGCTCATCGACCTGCTCACCGATTCGGGAACGGGGTCTATGTCGGCGTTCCAGTGGGCCGGCATGATGAAAGGCGACGAATCGTATGCCGGTGGGCGTTCGTTCCGTGCGTTCGTGAAGTCGGTGAAGGACATCACGGGGTTCAAGCACGTGATGCCCACGCACCAGGGGCGCGCCGCCGAGCACATCCTGTCACGCGCGCTGCTCACGCCCGGGGCCATCGTTCCCAATAACACGCATTTCGACACCACGCGCGCCAACATCGAGCTCCGCGGCGCTGTCGCCCTTAACCTGCCGCTGCCGGAAGCGCGCGATCCCCAGGCGATCCACCCCTTCAAGGGGAATATGGACATCGCCGCGCTCGATCGGGTGTTACGCGAGCACGCTGGCCAGGTGCCGCTGGTGATGACTACGGTCACCAACAACTCGGCGGGCGGGCAACCCGTGAGCATGGACAACATCCGGCGGACGTCGGCGCTGTGCCGTGCGCACGGCATTCCCTTCTTCATAGACGCCTGTCGCTTCGCCGAGAACGCGTGGTTCATCAAGACGCGCGAGCCCGGCTACACCGACAAGACGCCGCTGGAGATTGCCCAGGAGATGTTCCGCCTGTCCGACGGCTGCACCATGAGCGCCAAGAAGGACGGGATGGCGAACATCGGCGGCTTTCTCGCGATGAACGACGACGCGCTGGCGGTCACGTGCCGCAACTCCCTCATCCTGACGGAAGGCTTCCCCACGTATGGCGGCTTGGCGGGCTACGACCTCGAGGCCATCGCGGTGGGACTGTACGAGGCACTGGAACCAGACTACCTGCGGTATCGGATCCGGTCTGTGGAATACATCGCCGAGAAGATGATCGCCGCCGGCATCCCCATCGTCCGTCCTCCCGGCGGCCACGCGCTGTACCTCGACGCCGGCAGTTGGCTGTCGCACCTGCCGCGGAGCCAGTACCCCGGCTGGGCGCTCTCCGTCGCGCTCTACGTGATCGGCGGCATCCGTGCTTGCGAAATCGGCTCCGTGATGTTCGGACGGCAGCCGGACGGCAGCGAACGCGCCGCAGACCTGGAGCTTGTCCGGCTCGCGATGCCGCGCCGCGTCTACACGCAGAGCCACATGGACTACGTGGCCGAGGTACTGCTGCACGTGAACTCCGTCGTCAGGGACGTTCGCGGCGTGCGCATCGTGGAACAGCCCGCCGCACTGCGGCACTTCACCGCGAAATTCGCACTGTTGTGACTTCACCTGTGACTTCACCTGTGACTTCACCCACACCGCTCCGGATATGACGCGACTCCTCGCCGCTTCCCTGTTCCTGGCCGCATCAGCCGCGGCTCAGGAACCGATCGATCGGGCAACGCTCGCGCGAATCCGCGACGAAGGACTCAACCGATCGCAGGTAGCCGAGGCGTTCAATCACT
>JBBTFS010000052.1:6241-9209 GCA_038060705.1 Gemmatimonadota bacterium | reverse complement strand
GTTCGTGCTTGAGATGACCGAGCCGCGCTACATGCCGCTCATCGGCTATCCGGAGGCGTGGACGCCGTCCACGAAGGGTGAGCTTCTGGCGACGCCGGTTTACATCGGTGACCTGGCCGACTCCAACGCCGTGCGCGCGCAAGCGGCGCGGCTCAAGGGCGCGATCATCCTGGCAACGCAGCCGCAGGAGCGATTCATCACCGCGGACCGGCTGGAGCCGAGCCTGACGGACTCCGCGGTGCGCATTGGCGCGCCGCCGTTCCTGAATCCGCGCGGCCCAATTACCGGCCGCGGCAGCAACGTCCTGCGCGACGCAGGCGCCGCGGTCGTTCTGCGCCCCACGCAGGGCCAGCACGGCACGATGTTCGTGCTGGGCAATCGCACCACGCGTGACGACGCCGTGCCGACCGTCATCGTTGCCTCCGAGCAGTACAACATGATCGCCAACATGATGAAGGCCGGGTCGCCCGTGAAACTGCGCGTCGCGATCGAGACCAAGTACGAGACCGCCGACACCAACGGGTACAATGTCATCGGCGAGATCCCCGGCACAGACCCCGCGTTCGGTTCCGAGGTGGTGTTGGTCGGCTCGCATCTGGACTCCTGGCACTCGGCCACCGGCGCCACGGACAATGCAGACGCGTCTGCGTCGCTCATCGAGGCCGCGCGCATCCTGTCGTCGTTGGGCCTCAAGCCGCGCCGCACGATTCGCTTCGCGCTGTGGGGCGGCGAAGAAGAAGGCCTGCTGGGTGCGCGCGCCTACGCGCAGGCGCACTACGCCGGCGACGCCAATGCGGCCGCGCGGGACAAGCTGTCCGTGTACCTCAACAGCGATCCGGGCAGCGGCCCGATCTTTGGCTGGTACATGGAAGAGAATGCCGCGGCCAAGACGGTCTTCGATGCCTGGCTGGAGCCATTCAAGGACCTTGGCGCCCGACGCAACGTGATGGCCAGGATTGGCAGCACCGACCACCTCGCGTTCACTCCGCTGGGCGTGCCCGCGTTCAACTCACTGCAGGACTACGTGGACTATGACACACGCGAGCATCACACCAACATGGACTTCGCCGATCGGGTGCTGACGCAGGATCTGAAGCAGAACGCGATCGTGCTGGCGTCCTTCGCGTGGCTGACAGCCACGCGCGACCAGAAGATCCCGAGGCAAGCGCCGATACCGTGAACCGTCCTCGGTCGCGGGCTACGCGCGGAACACGTAACTCAATTTCACGAAGAAGCCGTCGCTGGTGCGCTGCAGGTCGGTCGGGGTGAATTCGGCGCTGCCAAGATTGGCACCGTATCCCATGAAGAAGACCGTGCCGGGTGTGGGCTGATACGAGAACAGCCAGTCGGCACGCAGGCCACCGCGATCGATCGGCGACGCAACCCGATAGCCGGTGGCCGTCTTGAACAGGATCGGGTTACCCGTCCGCGAATCGTCGCGCAGCGCGTCCACCTTGAGGCCGTCGTACTGGCCCACGACGCGCACAAACACCGGCCGCGACACCTGATACTCCAGCTTGACGCGCGGAATCGAGCGCAGCCGCACGAGCGAACCATCCGTCTTGCGATAGACGCGCTGCTCCAGCCAACGGCCGTTCACGCGCACCTTGTCCGTGGGACGCCAGTCGCCTTCGATCGTGGAGTAGAGAATCCAGGCCGACGACCATTCGTCAAAGTTGTCGTCCTGCCCACCGATGATCTGCGCGCTACCGGCCAATTTCTTGAACTGCGGCGTCGAGAAGGACGTCATCACGCCGATGTTCGTGAGGCGATCGGTGCCCGTGAACGGCACGGTGTCGATCACTACGCCGCTCGCGTTCCGCCGCTCCACGGAATAGTTGCCGTAGAGAAACGCCGGATACTTGAACGTTTCGGTCCAGGTGTAGAACGTGGCATGCCAACCGCCACGCAAAAGTGCGGTCGTGCTGGTGTTCACCTTGATGTCATTCGGCTCGCTGCCCCGCACGAACCGGTCCCACTCCCACGTATTGTCGGAGATGGGTGAGAACGAGATGGACTCGAACACGCTGTTCCTGGGATACCACGTGCGCCGCGGCTGGAATACCGCGCGCACGACGCCGGCTCGGGAGATGAAACCGCTCGACGCCGTGAAGTCCGGGTGGATGCCCTCGACAATCGCCGTGAATCCCGACGAGCGGCCCGTCTGTTGCAGTGTGAAGTCGAAGAGCGGCCTGCCATCGCCGCGCACGCCGCCGATCTCGGAGAAACTGCCGGCCACCTGGCTGCTGAGCACGTAGCGGTTGCCGAACCGCTGCCGTGAATCGACGCCGATCACGCGGTTGTAATCGCTGCCCTGCATCCGGTCGGTGTACACCATGCCCAGGTTGGACCCGGGCCCCACGTCGCGGCGCAGGCGCACAATGTTGAAGAGCGGATTGCCGGTTCCTTGCGGCGCTGTCGCCGGATCGTCCATTGCAGACAGCACGCCGACGTTCAGGCCGCCGATCTTGCCGCTCACTTTCGCGGCGCCCTGCGGTGACACGATCCGCCGCGTGTAGATCAGCGAGTTGGCAACCTGGAAGTTCTCGTTGGCCTCCAGAAAGAACGGGCGCTTTTCCGGGAACGAGATCGCGGATCGCGGATCGAAGATCGTTTGCCCGACGTCGGACTCCACTTGCGAAAAGTCCGGATTCACCGTGGCGTTGAGTGACACGTTCGGGGTCACGCCCCAGCGGACGTTGCCGCCGAATTCCGGGTCCTGGCCCTTGTAGCGCCACGACGGATCCGCGGCGCTGGCGGGTCCGCCGCGATTGGTCGCGGTCATGACGGGATTCACGTCCATCACGAGCCCGCGCTTGAGACTGGTGAGACCTTCCAGCGTGCCGCTCTGCTCGAGAAACGACGCCGCGCCGCGCTCGGCTGGCGTCCACGTCTGCTCGTGTCCCGAATGCATGACGCGGCGCACGACTTGAATGCCCCACTGCTGCACCGGCACCTGCTGATACCG
>JBBTFS010000052.1:0-6141 GCA_038060705.1 Gemmatimonadota bacterium | reverse complement strand
TTGCGACCGTGGTACGTGATCGGCGGCCCGGCCAGCTCGCCATTCGCTCGCGAGAGCGCTGGCTGGAGGGGCGCCGAGGGGCCGGTTGGCTGCTGGGCACCCAATGGCACGGCCACCAGCAAGGCGAGAAGGACTTTCATCGAGGAACGACAATGGGCCTGCTGCTCGGTCGCAGCACGGAACTCGTGCGGCGCTGCTACGGCGACACCGTCCAGAGGCGACCGAGATGCGCGACGATGCCGGCATACACTTGCATGCCATCGAACAGGTTCTGGAGTCGCAAGTTCTCGTTGGCCGCGTGTTGGTTGTTGTCGTGATTGACGATCGGCACGGTAATGAGCGGCGTCTTCAGCACGTCGGCGAAGTACTCCAGCGGCAGGCTGCCGCCCAACGTCGGCAAGACGATGACGCGATCGCCCGTGCCCATCTCCACCGCGCGCACCACAGCCCGCGACAGTGGCAATGACATGTCCGCTCGAGAAGCGGCATAGCCGTCCTCCCACTGGAGCTTGAGGACGTTCGCGTACGTGCGCCGCTCCTCGGGCGTCGGGTCGCGATTCACGACGAAGTACCCCTGCTTGCGCGCGTGCGCTTCCACCAATGACTTCACCAGCGCTGGCGTCTGATTGGGCACGAGGCGGAAGTCGATTGACGCACGCGCCATCGTCGCCACTGCGTTCGCGGCCAAATTGCCCACGGCGCCGCCGCTGATCCCGCGCACGTTGAGCGCCGGCAACATGATGCGCTCCAGCAAGGGCGCGTTGCCCGCTTCGGTGGCGGCGAGCATCAAGTCCGCGCGCAGTGCGGAGTCGATCATCGGTGCAGCCGCGATCGCGTCTCGCTCGGCCCGCGACGGTGACGACACATCGTCGTAGAAACGGTCGATGAGAATCCGGCCGTCATTGTTGCGCATGCTGGCAATCAGATTCGCGACGCCTGCCACCGGATTGGGCGCCCAGTTGCCGTAGTGTCCGCTGTGCAGTGCACGATTCGGTCCGTAGAGCGTGAGCTCGAGGCCCATCACGCCGCGCACGCCAAAGACCACTTGCTGTCGTCGCGACTGGTGCACGGGTCCGTCACCAAAGATCCACACGTCCGCGGCCAGGAGATCCTTGTGGCGCAACAGCATGTCGCGCGCGTGCTCCGAACCGGCCTCCTCTTCCCCCTCAAAGAAGAACTTGATGTTTACGCTCGGCGGAATACCGCCCGTCTTGAGCGCGTCGAGCGCGGCCAGAAACGCGATGATGGGACTCTTGTCGTCGCCAGCCGACCGGGCGTAGAGGCGCCACTCGCCCTGCACCGTGCCCGGCTGCGTCGGAAGTGGAATGACGGTGCCTCCCTCGGTGAGCATGCGCGTTCTCAGCGTGGGCGACCACGGAGCGTTGGTCCACTGCGTCGTGTCGACGGGTTGGCCGTCGTAGTGGGCGTAGAAGACGATGGTGCGCGTGGCGTTGGGCGCGCGCAACTCGCCAAACACGGCCGGCGGAGAACCGGGCGCCTCGAGCAACTGAGTCCGAATACCGCGGCGCTCCAGCATCCGCATGATGTGGCGTGCGTTGCGGCGGATGTTGACAGAATCGCTGGCCAGGTTGGGGAGGGCGAGAAACTCCGCGAGTTCGCCAAGGATGCGCGTGTCGTTCGCTTGGCTGTACGAGCGCACGGCGGCGCGGACGCGGGCGGCGTCCTGCGCGCCGGCCAGCGACGGACTGCCGGTGACTGCAAGGAAGGTCAAGGCGAAACGAATCCGACGCTGCATTGTCATCGCGTAGTCCGGTTTGGTCCAATTCGGCGACACTGTGTCCGTACGAATCATATCGCGCGCGGTAGATTGGTTGCCAGCTTGCGTCGTGCGCTTCATGCTGAACGACGCAGATACACGAATCGTCGGCACGGCGGTGCTGGACCAGAATTCGGCGATCGCCGACGAACCCACGATCGGTGCGCTCGTCGGCAATGAGTTCCTCTACATCGCCAACAGCCAGTGGGAGAAGCATGACGACGCCGGCGTTCCGCGCACGGGCGTCAAACGCACTGCGCCTGTGATTCTCGCGCTCCGGTTGCGCTTAGCGGACGCCGAAGGCGACGATCGCCGCGAGCATCGTGGCCCACGCCAAGTACATGAAACGGATCTGCTCGCCGAGGCGACGTTCGAGTTCGGTATCGAACTCGGCAAACCCCGCTCGCATAGCGGCGAGAATCTCGGTCCGAAATTGGTCGATCTTGGAATCCTGGGCACTGAAGCGCTGCTCAAGCTTCGCGTCGAACCGCGCAAAGTTGATCTCGTTGAGTTCTCTCAGATCGGCCCTGTAGGCAGCGTCCACGGCGTTGAACCAGTCGACGAGTTCGTTGGCGGCCTTCTCACCTACACTATCGTAGAAGGCCTTGGACAATCGTGCGGTCACGGGCACCGGCGTCTCCCGAGGTGATGGACGCTGGTACAATAGAGAATACTCTCGGCGCCTCCGTAATGAAAGGACCTCGCCGCGTTGCATTCCATTGCTTGGCACCGCAACGTTCGCCATGCCCCACCGCAACCGAGCTGCTGCTTCGGCACAAGCGACGTGTGCGACGTGGCTGATCATCGTGACGGCCTGCGGCATATCAGACCCGGGTCGCGCCGAGCCGGTGGGCTGCCTTGCGGCGTATGCCGACATCAAGGACTCGATGACTGCCCGGTTCGCGGACGCCGGCAACGATGCCGCGCTCATAGTCCGGGTTGACGGGAAGACGGTCTGCCGACTGTTCGTCGGCGCGTACACGCCAGAGACGCGCGTCGCGACCGCGTCCGCGGCCAAGTGGCTCACCGCGGCGACTGTGCTGACCTTGGTGGACCAGGGTGCTGTGCGACTGAACTCGAAGACGGCCGACTTCTTCCCCACCGCGCCGGCGGCCACGGCCGGCATCACGCTCACACAACTGCTGTCTCACACGTCCGGGCTTTTGTGGTTCAGCCGCTGCATGGGTCGCCGCGACGACACACTCCAGGAGTGCGCACAGTCGATTCTCGAAAGCGACCAACAGTTCGAGCCGGGCACGCAGTTCTTCTATGCCGGGCCTCCATTTACCGTCGCCGGTGCAATGGCCGAGCGCGCCACCGGCACGAAGTGGGAGACAATCTTCCGGTTGAAGATCGGCGACCCGCTGGCCATGTCCCACACGTCGTATGGCGACAGTCCCAATCCGGCGCTGTCCGAGGGTGAGATGGTTTCGAACGCCGATGACTACGCCCGGTTTGCCCAGATGATCCTGGACGGCGGTGTCTACGCCGGCCGGCGCCTGTTGTCGGACGCGGCAATTGTGGAAATGCGGCGCAATCGGACCGCCGGCTTGCCCGTCGCGTCCTCGCCGATCGCGGGAACCCCGTACGGACTTGGCGTGTGGCTGGAGGCGCTGGATGCCGCAGGCAATGGAACGGTGCTCAGCAGCCCTGGTGTCGGCGGCTTCGTCCCGATTGTGGACTTCAACCGGCGCATGGTGGTTGTGCTCACCGTGCAGGACGAGAAGTTGTGGCCCGCGATCAACGCCATGCTCGCTCACGTGCGCGCTGTCGCTGACCGGGAACGCTAGGCGTGTTGGCCGCGATAGATTGATGGCGAGTGCACTGGAACGCTGACACTGAGCGCTTACGCGGAGCTACCATGCTGGAAATGGGCACGTTCCGAATTGACGTGGGAGTGGAGAATCCGGCTCGCCGGCACAACCGTCGCGTGTTTCGTTCCGTGCTCGTGGACACTGGCGCCGAGCTTTCGGTGTTCCCGGCAAGCGTCCTCGACGAGATTGGCATCGAGCGTCTCAAGGAATTGCGGTTTCGCCAGGCGGACGGTACCGCCTTCACGCGATGGACGGGTTCAGCGCTGATCTTCGCGGCCGGCACCGTCGCCACCGATGACGTCGTTTTCGGCGAACCAGGTGATCTCGTTCTTCTGGGCGCGCGCTCGCTCGAGGGTCTCAACGTTCGCATTGATCCCGTGACCAGGCAGTTGGTGGACGCCGGGCCGATGCCGCTCGCGGCATACGCATGAGACGCGTCCGTGCCGTGGCGCTGACAGCAAGCGTCACCGCAACCATGCTGGCGCCCAGGCCCGCGCTCGGCCAAGGCTATCCGTTCAGCCAGCGTAGCTCCGTGACACAGAACGTGGCGCTGACCGCGATCAGCCTCGAGTACGGACGTCCGGTCGCACGGGGGCGCGTGCTCTGGGGCCAGTTGGTTCCGTGGGACAGCATCTGGCATCCGGGCGCGGACTCTGCCACGCGCATGACACTGAACCACAACATTCTGGTAGAGGGCAAGCCGCTGCCCGCGGGGGAATACTCCTTGTGGCTTATCCCACGCGAACGCGCGGCGTGGACTGTGATCTTCAGCAAGGCGGCGCACACGTTCCACAAGCCGTACCCGGGCAGCCAGTTTGAGGCGCTGCGACTGGATGTGATGCCGGAGACCACGTCGCACATGGAGAGCTTCGCCATCTACTTTCCCGCCGTGCTGCGCGACGAAGCCACGCTCCGGCTCCACTGGGGAACGACCGCCGTGTCGCTCAAGGTCAAGGCGCCCTACAAACCCGAGTAGTATCATCCTGAGCGCACCGAAGGATCTGCTTTGAGCAGCTCAGGGCAGCGGTTTGCCGTTGCGCTGAACCAGCTTTCCCTCGACGAAAACATCCTCGCCGATCAGGTTCGCCGTCGTCAGAGCCCACTTGCTGTCGCGGCGAGTCCAGCGATCCAAACGACGGTGCTCAAGGAGACGCTTGCGGCGCTCGTTGGCGGGACCGTAGCGACCCGGCGTATCCAGGCCGCTGAACGCGACAGGAGTTCGATTTCCAGATCCATGTTCAGCGCCGCCGCCACCTTCTCCAGAGTGCCAAGGGTCAGGTTCGCATCCGGCGACTCCAACAGTGAGATCTGCTGCCGAGTGACGCCGACACGCTTGGCGAGCTCCGATTGAGAGAGTCCGAGCTTGAGTCGCGCCCATCGCAATTGCAGTCGAACTGCCAATGCGGAGTCAATCCGCACATCGATCCGTTTCGCAGCGCGCGACCGTGGGCCTGGGGCGGGCGGTGCCTCGCCGTATTTCAGTTCCGCTTCCAGCCATGATTCCAGCGCTTCCCTGGCAACGTCCGCGACGTCCTCGCCGGACTCGGCGAACGTTTGGCAGCCGGGGCAATCCGGAAACGCCACGAGTGTCCGGCGCCCTTCACGAGATACCCGTGCTGAGTAGTGCATTGCGTTTGTGCCTCCCGGCCTATCGCTATCTGAGTCGCAGTCCGGACTGGCGCTCGATGCTCTTGAGCGTGCCAATGGGATAGTCCCGCGCCGGATGCTTGACCGTAACGGTTCCCGCTTTGATGGGATGCCGCAGCTGAACGTGCGATCCCTTCTGCCTCACGGGCTCCCAGCCGTCGTCCCTTCAGTCGCCGAAGGACTTCCCTTGAGTCCACGTCGCGTTGACCCTGGTGATGGTATGCAAGGTAAGGCTTGCAGTCAAGCAATAGCTTGCCACGGACGTTGTGACTTTGCTTATGGTAGGGCAGCGGTTCTCAGGTGCGTCATCGAAACGTTGCGGACCATACCCGTATCGCGCCTCGAAGGCGCTTGGTCTTGAGTTCCTCAAGCACGCGAGAGGTGGGCTCAGGAACATCGATCTCTACACCTCGACCGGATCACTAGCACGAGCGCGGTCCTCGTCGGTGCAAGCCCGCAGATTTGTATTTGGTAGGAGGCGGTGGGTGGCGATCGGCCAGCCGGGAGCAACAGGCGGCCACAGTTGAGCAGCAGCCGGTCAGTCGCGGGCCGCAGCCGGCCACGCGACAGCAGCAGACGGCCGCGCGACAGCAGCAGGCGGCCGCGCGAGAGCAGCAGACGGCCACGTGAGAGCAGCAGACGGCCGCGCGAGAGCCGCAGGCGGCCGCGCGCGAGCAGCAGACGTCCACGCGAGAGCCGCAGGCGGCCGCGCGCGAGCAGCAGACGTCCACGCGACAGCAGCAGAGGACCGCGCGACAGCAGCAGACGACCGCGCGAGAGCAGCCGACGGCCACGCGACAGCTGCAGACGGCCGCGCGACAGCAACAGAGGGCCGCGCGACAGCAGCAGGAGCTAATTTCGAAAAGTGTGGAAATAAGCGAAAGGCGGTGACACCTTCTCGGG
>JBBTFS010000051.1:0-6142 GCA_038060705.1 Gemmatimonadota bacterium | reverse complement strand
ATCCGACGCACCGAATTCGCGTCGCTTAACAATCAGCTGTTACAGGCAACTAGTCCCCGTCCCCATCCGGAGTTCGCTATGGTTGCTCGCCCGGTCCGCTCACTCGCGACGTTTGTTTCGCTCGCCGCTCTCGCAGCGTGCGCGGGCTCCTCGTCGTCCACAGCGTCCATCGGCCCGGCGCCATTGGTATCCGCGGCCATTCCGTCGCCCGACCCGCGCGTAGGTCTGCGCGCCGGCTGGTTCAACGCACAATCCGCCGCGTGGAACCTTCGCGTCGTCTCCGAGACCAAGCCGTCGGACCCGTTCATTAACGCCAGCACGCCGGGCGACCGCCGCTTGTTCAACTCGGACCTGGCTTTCACCGGCAAGTACGTGATCCAGGGCAACTACAGCGGCTACCAGGTCTGGGACATTTCCAACCCCGCCAAGCCCCGCCTGCACTCGGCGTACGTCTGCCCCGGCTCACAAAGTGACGTGTCGGTCTACAAGAATCTGGCGTTCGTGTCGGGCGAAGCGGTTGCCGGTCGCCTGGATTGCGGACTCAACGGCATTCCTGACTCGGTGAGCAAGGATCGTCTGCGCGGCATCCGCATCTTCGACATCACCAACATCGCCAAGCCCAGGTACATCGCCAACGTGCAAACGTGCCGCGGCTCGCACACGCACACGGTGGTGGAGGACCCGAAGGACAACGCCAACGTCTACATCTACGTCTCGGGCTCGTCCGTTATCCGGTCGCCCAACGAACTCCCCGGATGTTCGGCTGCGCCGCTCAATGAAGACCCGAACACGGCGCGCTTCCGCATCGAAGTGATCAAGGTGCCACTCGCGGACCCAGCCAAGGCGCACATCGTGAGTTCCCCGCGAATCTTCCAGGATCTCACCGCGCCCCCACGTCACGCCGAGCCGGTGGATTCGGCCGCGCTCGCGGCTCGCGCTGCACGCCAGGCCGCGGCCGGTGGCGGCGCTGCCGGCGCCGCCGGCCCGCCCCGCGCGCGCGGTGGCCCGGAGCAGTGCCATGACATCACCGTGTACCCGGCGATCGGGTACGCTGGCGGCGCCTGCGGCGGCTACGGCCTGCTGCTCGACATCCGCGATGCGGCCACCCCGGTACGCGTCGGCGCCGTCGCCGATTCCAACTTCTCCTTCTGGCACTCCGCCACGTTCAACAACGAAGGCACCAAGGTGTTGTTCACGGACGAATGGGGCGGTGGTTCGGCGCCGCGCTGCCGCGACACCGACAAGATGGAGTGGGGCGCCAACGCGATCTTCACACTCGCAAACAACCAGATGACGTTCAAGAGTTACTACAAGATGCCGGCGGCCCAGACGCGCTTCGAGAACTGCGTCGCGCACAACGGCTCGCTGATTCCGATTCCGGGACGGGACGTCATGGTGCAGGCGTGGTACCAGGGCGGTATCTCGGTGTTCGACTGGACAGATCCCTCGCATCCTTTCGAAATAGCCTTCCACGACCGGGGCCCGATGGACTCCACCAAGCTCGTGAGCGCCGGCTCGTGGTCGTCGTACTGGTACAACGGCGTGATTGTCAGCAGCGAGATAGCTCGCGGCCTCGACATCTTCGAGCTCGTGCCCAGCCCGCACCTCACGCAGAACGAAATCGACGCGGCCAAAACGGTGAAGATGGATTACCTGAATACCCAGGGGCAGCCGAAGTACTCGTTCACGCCCGGCTTCGCGCTGTCACGCGCATATCTCGACCAGCTGGAGCGTTCACGCGGCTTGTCGGCAGAGGGGATCTCGTCGGCGCGTGCATCGCTGGCGGCGGCGGAAAAGCTGCCGGGAGCGTCGCGTCGTGACCCACTGACGCGCCTCGCCACGGACCTCAGCAACAGCGCGCGCACCGCCACCGATTCTCCCAAAGTGAGTATGCTCGCCAACTCCGTGAGAGACCTCGCGAACGCGCAGCGGTAACCGCGCGTGCTGTCGCGACGCGGGTTTGTAGCGTGGGTGGCGGGCGCGCTTCCGGTCGCGCTCGTCACCCGTCGCGCGGACGCGCTCGGTTCCGCCTGGATTGCGGGCGAAGCAGAGACCATGCGGGCGCTGGCGGAGGCCGTGCTGCCGTCGGAGTTGGGCGTCGCCGGAGCGGCCCGTGTCGCACGTGAGTTTCGGGAGTGGATCGACGGCTACCGGCCCAACGCCGAGCTCGTTCACGGCTATGGCACGTCGGCGTTGAGATTCTCGAGGGCCAGCCCCAAGGCGCGTTGGGCGGTACAGCTGGAACGGATCGGCTCTCGGCGGTCCGCGGTCGGCTCTCAACCGTTTGTGGGCATGACCGTTGAGGAGCGGCGTATAGTCGTTCGCGACGAACTCAAGAGCGAACGCCTCGATCGCCTGCCAGCGGCTGCGTCCGCGACGCACGTCGCTGTGGCGCTGCTCTCCTACTACTACGGCAGCAGCATGGCGGCGGACCTGTGTCACAACGCCCGGATTGGACGGGCCACGTGCCGGACGTTGGCGTCCTCACCGCACAAGCCGTTGCCGCTCGCGGGAGTTCCCCAATGAACTTCCTGCAATCACGGCGTGTCGTCGAGAGCGACGTCTGCATCATCGGTTCCGGCATTGCCGCCGCAATGGTAGCCCACAAGCTCGCGCGCCAGGGCGCGACGAGGATAGTGGTGATCGAGGCGGGCGACGACATGCCGCCGCTGAGACAGCGCACCAATCTGCGCGAGCGATTCCTGTCGTACGATGAAAACCCGTGGTACAACGACCACCTTGACGGCTACGAAGTCGAGGGCCCGCTCCAGTCACGCTCGATGGGTGTCGGCGGACTGGCGATGCATTGGGGCGGCGTCACGCCGCGCTTCAGCCCAGAGGACTTCAAGCTCAAGTCGCTGTACGGCGTGGGACACGACTGGCCCATCACGTACGAGGACCTCGACCCCTTCTATATGGAAGCGGAACAGGTGATGGGCGTGGCTGGCGAACAAGGGCCCGCCGCGATGGACCCACGTGGCAAACCATTCCCGATGCCGGCGCTCCCGCTCACCTACAACCTGGGCTTGCTCAAGGGTTGGGTGTCCAAGGCCGGCATCACGATGTGGAGCCAGCCGTCCGCCAAGAATTCGGTGCAATACGACGGCCGTGTGCCCTGCTGCCGCAATGACACGTGCTCGCCGATCTGCCCTATCGGCGCCAAGTACTCGCCGGACTTCACCTGGAACCGGTTGGTCTCCCAGAAGAAGGCCGAGTTGCACACCCGCACGATGGTGCGCCGCCTCGAGGTGGATGACCGCGGCCGAGTGACGCGCGCGGTTGCCGTGCGGCGCGACGCGACCAATACCGAGGTGGAGTACCGCGCCAAGACGTTCGTCATCGCCGGCGGCTACGTGTGGAGCTCGCACCTGCTTCTCGCATCGCGTGACGCAAAGCACCCGAACGGACTGGCCAACAAGTCCGGCCTCGTGGGCAAGTACCTCTGCGGCCATCGCAACGTGCAGGCGTTCGTCAGCCTGCCGATGAAACTCTATCCCGGTATCAATGAGCAGCACTCGCTGGTGACCAAACAGTTCATGCGCGTCCCGCGGCGCGCCGACGGCAAGTATCTGCGACACGACCTGCGCGTGTGGGAGAGTTCGTCCGGCACGGGCGCCCGCCTCAGGGACGACGCCGGCAACCTGATGCTGGGTGACGACATTCTGCGCGACTGGCGCAAGCGGACCGAGAACGGCGTCGCGCGCGTGCGGGCGTATTACGACGTGATCCCGGACAAGTCGAGCGAACTGACGCTGGATGGGTCCAGGAAGAACGCATGGGGCGATCCCCTGCCCAAACTTGCGTTCCGCGACGCCCCGGAAAGTGCCGCCGTGCGCGGTTGGAGCGAAGACCAGTTGCGTGCGCTCTTCGACCGCATGGCCAAGGCAGGCGGCGGCACGGTGGTCCGGTCGGCGGTAGACAACTTCCAGGATCACCCGGCCGGCGGATGCCGCATGGGCAACGATCCTGCCACCAGCGTCACTGACAGTTGGGGTCGGACGCACGACCACGAGAATCTCTTCGTCGTGGGCGCGCCAACGTGCGTGTCCGCCAGCAGCGCCAACGCCACGTTGACGTTTTGTGCCCTGTCGCTTCGTTCCGCTCAGCAGATTGCGGGGTCGCTGTGATTCGCGAAGGGCTCGCGACTACCGTCGCTGCATTGCTCTCGCTTTCACAACCCGTCGCCGCTCAGCGAGTCGACTGGCCTGTATATGGAAGTGATGCTGGCGCGACCAAGTATTCGGTCGCCACGAAGATCACGCGCGAGAACGTCGCCCAGCTGACACCCGCGTGGGAATGGGCCACCGGCGAGACCCCGATGCGCGACAAGGGCGTTCGCCCCGGCACGTTCCAGGTGACGCCGCTGGTCATCAACGACACGATGTACCTGAGCACATCGTACAATCGCGTTGTGGCGCTGGACGCGAACACGGGCAGGCTCTTTTGGGAGTACGACCCACACGCATACGACGCCGGCCAGCCGCCCAACGGCACCGGCTTCGTCCACCGTGGCGTGGCCATGTGGACCGACGGCAAGGAACGCCGCATCCTCATGAACTCGCGCTGGCGCCTCATCGCGCTCGACGCCGCCACCGGGAAACTCGTCCACGCTTTCGGCGACACCGGCGTCGTGGACCTCCTGGCGCAGGTCAGCCGGCCGGTGAACCGCCAGCACTACACGCAGACGTCGCCGCCGGTCGTGTGGGAGAACCTCGTCATCGTCGGCAACGGCGTCGCCGACCGCCTCGTGTATCCCGGCGACCCGCCGGGCGACGTGCAAGCCTTCAATGTGCGTACCGGCAAGCGGGTTTGGCGCTGGAGCGCGATTCCTCTTTCGGCGAGCGATGAAGGAGCCAGCAGCTGGGAGTACGGTTCGTGGCGGACTACGGGACACACAAACGTCTGGGCTCCATTTACGGTGGACGTGACCCGGGGCTTGGTGTACTTGCCTGTCAGCACGCCCAGCAACGACGGCTACGGCGGCACACGCCCCGGCGACAATCTCTTCGCGGAATCCATCGTCTGTCTCGACGCACGCACCGGGCAGAAACGCTGGCACTTCCAGACCGTGCATCACGGACTGTGGGACTACGACCTCCCCGCGCCGCCTGTATTGGGCACGGTGCGCGCAGGCGGCGCGAATCGGGACATCGTCGCGGTACCCACCAAGATGGGCACGTTGTTGGTCTTCGATCGCGTCACCGGCGCGCCCATCTGGCCCATTGAGGAACGCGCGGTGCCGCCGAGTGACGTGCCGGGCGAGCGCGCGGCGAAAACACAGCCGATGCCGGCGCTGCCAAAGCCGTTCGCGCCGCAGGGATTCAGCGAGGACCAGCTCGTGGACTTCACGCCTGCGATCAAGGCAGCCGCGCGCGATTTCGTGGCGCAGTTCCAGTCGGGTCCGCTGTTCACACCCCCGACGATGCGGGGCACCATCATGCTGCCGGGCAACATCGGCGGCGCGGGTTGGGGCGGCGGTGCGTTCGATCCGGCGTCGGGCACGATCTATATCAAGGCCACGAACAGCCCGACATTGATGAAGATCATCAGGCGGGATGCAGCAACGGACACCGTGGACGCGCCCTACACGCTGCAACTCGGAGCCGCGCTTCGCTTCCGTATCGGCGGCGATTCGACGCCGAACCTGCCCGTCAACAAGCCGCCGTACGGCACGATGACCGCCATCGATCTCAACACCGGCGCGCAGCGCTGGCAGGTTCCCCTCGGCGACACGCCGGCGTTGCGCCAACATCCGTTGCTCAGGGACCTGCAACTGCCGCCGCTCGGTGTGGCCGGCGCACCGGGCGCCATCGTCACCGCCGGCGGCGTCCTGTTCGCCAGCGGCGGAGGATCGTCCGTGTATGCGCTCGACACGCGCGATGGCCGCGTCCTGTGGTCCGCGAATCTCGGACAGCAGGCGTACTCGGTGCCGATGACGTACGTCACGACATCGGGGCGGCAGTTCGTGGTGATCGCGCACGGCGCCGCAAACGGCGCACGGCTGTCCGCGTTCGCCCTGCCCGCGGCGCCCTGAGTACCGGGGGAGTACCGGGGACTTGGAGCTGGGGACTCGGAACTGGACCGGTTACTAGTCACTGGTCACTAGTCACGGCCACTCCCACATTACCGCATGACAGAACCC
>JBBTFS010000050.1:76107-92646 GCA_038060705.1 Gemmatimonadota bacterium | reverse complement strand
GAAACTGGCGGCGGGGATGTTGAGCGTTTCGTGCAACCTGCGCATCATCTCGACGCTCAGGGAGCGCTTGCGGTTCATGACTTCGGACACGCGACCACTCCCGCCCAGGATCTTCTGGAGGTAGCTGCGAGGCAGTCCGCGCTGCTCGAGTCGAAACTTGATGGCGTCAATGGGATCGGGCGGCTCGATGGCCCAGTGCCGGGCTTCGTAGGCCTCGACGAGCGTGACGAGCACGTCGAGCCGGTCGCCTTCCGGAGTTCCGGTCGCGGCGTCCATCAGCCCTTCGATTGCCTTCAGCGCCGCATCATAATCACGCTCACTGCGGATCGGTGCGATGTTCACGACGGTCATGGGTGCCTCCTCATACCGTGTTTGCGTCAATGGCATCGTATTCGCCATGGGTACCGACGAACCGGATGTATATCACGCGGTACGGATAATTGATCTTCACAACGAGCCGGAACTTGTTGCCGGCGATATTGAACACCACGCGGCTTGCCTTGAGGATGGAGGCATCGCCGAACTGGCGTTTGACGGCCGCCGGCGTCTCCCAGTCGGCCTCCGCCACTTGGGCGTACCAATCTTCAAGGGGAGCCCGCGCGGCCGCATATCGCGCGTTTGCCTCCCAGAATCGTCGCAAGGTCCGCTTGGCGATGATGCGCACCAAGCAACCTAGTGCACTCCCAATATGGGAGCAAGTGGCTATTGCTCGACGTTGCCAATGGCTGTTGCTGAGTCCGGTCCTCGTCAGTTCCGGGGTTTCTTTGGCGACGCGGTTGAGTCGCTCGGAATCACGACCAAGGTCCGCGCCATACCGGCGATCTTGTGAGACTCGTCGGACATCGGGCAGAACACTTCGTAGGTGCCGGCCTTGACCGTCACCGTCAGCGTTGCGGACTGTCGCCCGGGGACGTCCCGCGTTCCCTTGTCGACACCCGCGCCGCGCACATGGAACGCGTGGTTGACCGCGCCGTCGTTGGTCACGCGAAACGTGACTGGGCCGGCCCGCACGGTGTCGCGGGACAACTCGATCTTCCATTCCGAGAGCTTCACGGTGACCGCCTGTGTGCTGGCGACCTGGGAGGACACCACCAACGCGGCAATGATGAGCAGACGGTTCATGCTACTCCCTTGACCGGACGGTGTAATCTGCAACCCCACGTAGCGTCGCCGTTTTCCTGACTGACGCGGGGATCGGCGAGCACAACTTGGACATGTCCCGCAGGGGGAGGGGAGCCATGCCAAAGCTCACGCGTTTCGCACGTGGCGTTTCACTGTTGGCCGTTCTCGGCCTCGCCAGCGCGGCTTTCACGGCGCCGTCCATGGATGCGTCCGTATCGCTGGTCCCCACGATCGGCAGTGTCGCGGCGCAATTGGGCGTGAAAGTGTCGGGCCGTGCTGACGAAGAGTTCATGCTTGGCGTCCAGTTTACCGGCTCGCTCCAGGATCCGCACAAGCTCGCCTCGTTCGGCATCAAAGGGTATCACGTCGGTGCGCGCGTGGTCGTCGCATGCATTGCGCTGGACCGCGTCCACGTGGAAGCGGACGAGTTCGACCCGCCGCGCCGGGAATGGGTACGCGTGCGGATGGATGCCAACGGCAAGTTGACGACGGCGCCCAAGACCTGATGGCGTTCGACATGGATGTGGTGCAGCGCGGTGCGCGCCTGCGCCGGTCGCCGTTCTTCGAAGCCACGCAGCGCTGGGGAGCCAAGGCGTACACCGTCTACAATCACATGCTCTTTCCCATCCGCTTCGACGACCTCGAAGAGGAATACCGGCACCTCACCAGCCACGTCACGCTGTGGGACGTGTCGGTGGAGCGGCAGGTGGAGATCACCGGCCCGGACGCGCTCGCCTTTGCAAACCTGCTCACGCCGCGTGACCTGACGCGCTGCGCGGTGGGTCAGGGCAAGTACGTGGTGATCACCGCGCATGATGGCGGCATCATCAATGATCCCGTGCTCCTGCGGCTCGCAGAGAATCACTTCTGGCTGGCGTTGGCTGACAGCGACGTGCTGCTCTGGGCGCGAGCGCTCGCGGCGGAACGCAAGCTGCGCGTGTCCATCACGGAGCCGGATGTCTCGCCGCTGCAAGTGCAGGGGCCCAGGGCGAAGCAGGTGGTGTCCGCGCTCTTTGGGGACCAGGTGGCCGCGCTCAAGTACTACTACTTCGTGGAGACGACGCTCGATGGCATCCCCGTGGTGGTGACGCGCACGGGTTGGTCGGGCGAGGTGGGCTTCGAGATCTACCTGCGCGACGGAAGCCGGGGCGACGACTTGTGGGAACGCATCATGCAGGCGGGCAAGGCGCACGACATCCGGCCCACCGGCCCCAGCGACATCCGGCGCGTGGAGGCGGGCATTCTCAACTGGGGTGCCGACATCCGGCTGGAGGACACGCCGTACCACGTGGGCCTGGAGCGGCTCATCGACGCGGACAAGGGTGCGGACTACGTGGGACGCGAGGCGTTGCGGCGCGTGGCGCGTGAGGGTGTGAACCGGAAGTTGGTCGGCGTAGAGGTCGCGGGGGAGAAACTGGCATTCAATGCCACTCCGCTGGCCGTGCTGGCGCGCGGGGAACTCGTGGGGCGCATGACGTCCGCGATTTGGTCACCCCGGCTCGCCAGGAACATCGGCTATGCGATGGTGCCGGTTGCCCATGCCGCAGCCGGGACGAGCCTGACGGTGCGTCTGCCGTCCGCGGGAGACCGCGTGGCGACGGTCGTGCCGACGCCGTTCCTGGACCAGCGGAAGGCGATTCCGAAGAGCTGAGCGTCGCCGTTGCTGAAGTGCAAGAAGATGCAGTATCCTCAGTAGGGCTGGCATCTGGTATGGACGCTGTCCAGTGTGCAGCACTTCTGGATTACCACTCCCTGGGAGGCGACCATGTCGGTAACGATCGGAAGGGTGAGCGGCATTCTCGCCGCCGTGGTGCTGGCCTCAGCCGTGATGCCGAGTCCGGCCGGCGCGAAGCCCCGGCGCACGTTGGCGTCGTCTCCTCCGTGGAAGTACAGGAGCGAGCGCATCGAGGTGCTGCTTGGCCCGGCCGCAGCGCTCTATGGGCCCAACAGCGCGAACGGCGTCCTGCACGTCATCACCAAGTCGCCCTTCACCTCGCGCGGCGGCGTCCTGACCGTGGATGCCGGTGAGCGCGGCGTCGTACGCGGCTCCGGCCGCTGGGCTCAGGTATTCGGCGACAAGCTCGGCGTCCAGGTGTCCGGCGAATACATGCGCGGGGAGGATTGGCATTACGACGATCCCGCCG
Organism: Gemmatimonadota bacterium; assembly: GCA_038060705.1. Lineage (GTDB taxonomy): Bacteria > Gemmatimonadota > Gemmatimonadetes > Gemmatimonadales > Gemmatimonadaceae > DASPMP01. Next base: position 89,380 of record JBBTFS010000050.1, on the reverse strand, counting down.
AACCCGATTCGATTTCAAGACCAACAGGCGCCGTCAGTGCCGGCGCCGAGTGGATCAACACGAGCCGTTCGGCCTGGTTGCCCTCGAGAGCCTGCGGGCGGGTACGCCGGTGACCGTCTCGAAGAAATCGGGCGTGGCGGAAGCGATCGCCAATCTCGTGACGGTCGACTTCTGGGACGTCAACGACATCGCGGACAAAATGCTCGGCCCGGACGAGCCGGCACGGCTCGTGGCCGAGTCGTATGCGGCGGCGATCGCAACGAGATGACCGCCAAGGGAACGATCGCGATGCTCACCGGTGGCGGTGACGTGCCGGGATTGAATCCCGCCATCCGCGCGATCACGATCCGTGCGCTGCGCGAGGGATATCGCGTCGTCGGCATCAGACGCGGGTGGGCGGGGCTCGTGGACTACGTGCGCGACAAAGGCGCAGACAACTCGGAGAGCGTGCAGGAGTTGTCCGAAGCGATCGTGAATCGCGCGGGCCGAACGGGCGGCACCTTCCTCCACTCCTCTCGCACGCGCCCCAGCCACGTGCCGCGCGAGCGCGTGCCACCGCATCTGTCTGGCTACACGGAGAAGGTCAACGACGTCACCAAGGAAGTACTGAAGAATCTCGAGCACCTCGGCGTCGACGCGTTGATACCGATCGGCGGCGATGACACGCTGAGCTACGGCAAGCGGCTGCACGACGAAGGCGTCAACGTCGTCGCGATTCCGAAAACAATGGACAATGACGTGTACGGCACGGACTACTGCATTGGCTTCAGCACCTGTGTGACGCGCACGATCGAGCTGGCCAACCGCCTGCGCACGTCCGCGGGTTCTCACGAACGCTTTCTCGTGCTCGAAGTATTCGGCAGGTACGCGGGTTTCACCGCGCTGCTGCCGACCATGGCGGGGGCGGCGGACCGGTGCGTCATCCCCGAGTTCCCGCCTGACGTGGAGCATCTCACCGAGCTGCTGACCTACGATCGCAACCGGAATCCGAGCCGATACTCAGTGGTCCTGGTGTCGGAGGGCGCGCGACTCACGACGCACGAGGGGATGAGCTTCGAAGGCGACGACACCGACATGTTCGGCCACCGCAAGCTCGGTGGGATCGGCGACAAGGTCGCGGCGGCGCTCAAGGAATACTCGCCGAAGTACAACAAGGGCCGGCGGATTGACGTCGTCAACCAGCGGCTCGGCTATCTCGTGCGTTCGGGTGATCCCGACGCGCTCGATTCGATCGTGCCGATGGCGTTCGGAAATCTCGCTCTCGATCTGATCTCGAAAAAAGAGTTCGGCCGCCTGGTCAGCATCCACCGCGGCGTGTACGACAGCGTGTCGATTCAGAGCGTCACGTCAGAAAAAAAGGTCGTGGACGTGCCGCGGTACTACAACACCGATCGGCTGCGCCCGATCTACGAGTTCGACGGCGCGCCGCTGTTCATCAGCGCCGCGACTGCGCAAAGACGACCGACCGGCGACTGACTCCCGGGGCGGCTCATGGCCGCAACGTGATCGTCACGCCGCGACGAATGGTCAGAGTGTCGCGCAGGGCGATGTCCGCGTCGGCCGACGACGAGCCGATCATGATATCGAACGTGGCGGGATCCACGCGCCACCGCGCCCCGGCAACATCGTAGTACGCTAGCGACCGCGCATCGAGCGGCACGCTCACCCCGCGCGTCTCTCCCGGTTCGAGCCAGATCTTACTGAATCCCTTCAGTTCCTTGCGCGGACGGGGAACGCGTGGGTCGCGCTGGCCCACGTAGACCTGGGGGACCGCGGCTCCAGCGCGAGCGCCGGCGTTCGTGACGTCGAACGTTACCGTCCAGCGCGGTGCGGTTTCCGTGCTGCCCTCGACCGGCCGCACGGCGAGGTTCGTGAAACGGAACGTGGTGTACGACAGCCCGTGGCCGAACGGGAAACGCGGCGCGATGGCCCGCTGCTCGAATCCGCGATATCCCACGAACACGCCCTCGCGGTAGTGAATCTGGTTGCTTCCTGAATCGGGGTAGTAGCTCGCGAAAGCGGGATTGTCTTCCCACCGTCGCTCGAACGTCACCGGCAGGCGGCCGGAGGGATTCGCGGCGCCGAACAGCAGTTCGGCCAACGCCGTTCCACCTTCCTGTCCGGGATACCAGGCTTGGAGAACCGCGGGAACGCGGTCGATCCAGTCGTTCATGCCAACGGCGCCGCCGGAGTTGATCACGACGATCGTGCGCGGGTTCACCGCGCTCACCGCGGCCACCAGCTCCTCCTGTCCCGGCGGGAGGTTGAACCTGCGGTCCCAGTTCTCCGCTTCGGACTGCGCGTCGAAGCCAACAGCCACCACCACGACATCGGCATTTCTCGCGGCGGCCACCGCCGCGGAGTCCACCCACGCGCCGTGCCGCACGATCCCGAACCGCAGGAACGGACTGCTGAAGCCGGCGATTGCGTGATGCTCCAGGACGACCTTGTGTGGGCCGGCATCAAGCGCGACGGCGATTGGCTCGACCATCGCGAGTGCGAACTTCCAGCGGTCTGCCACGAGCTTGCCATCGACGAAGAGCCGGAACCCCGCTTCGTTGAAACCGCCCTGTTGAACCACGAAGTCGTGGACGCCGGCGCGAAGCGGCGTGTAGTACCCGGTCCATCGCGTTGCCATCGGGCCGGCGGGGCCGGAGTAAGGCGGCGGGTCGAGCGCGGCGTCCTCGCGGGCCAACGCGGCCATGTCCAAGGGCGCTCCCAGGCTGATCCGCTGGTCCATGCGTGAACTGACAGGAGCGCCGATCATCTGCTTGTTGGAAAACACCTCGGCCATGATGCCCTGGACGCCACCGGCCGGCGCTGTGGTGAACCTCGTGTCGAGGGTGACCTTGCCGTATGTCGGGATCCCGCGCACGTGATGCACCGTCACGTTCGGGCCGGCCAAGTGCGCAATTCCCTGTAACGCACTGACGGTGTAGTACGTGGGAATCGTCGCGCTCCCCCCGCCCAGCACCACGGCGGGATGCGCGTTCGGTCCGATGAGAGCGATGGTCCGGACGCGTTCCCGGCTCAATGGAAGGAGGGCGCCGTCATTCTTCAACAGCACCATGCCTTCGCGGGCTGCCTGGAGCGCGATCTCCTGTCCGCGAACGTTGTACTGCGGGACCGTGCGGTCTACCGCCGCGTTCTCCAACCAGCCAAAGCGAACCTGATTTCGCAGCAGCCGGCGTACTTTATCGTCAATGGTCGCCACCGTGATCTTGCCTTGGGCGATGGCCGGCAGCAGGCTGGCGTGATTGAGATACCGCGGCTCGGGCATCTCGAGATCGGTGCCGCCGTTCGCCACGCCAATGGCGTCATACGTCGAGTACCAGTCGGACATCATGACGCCGCCGAACCCCCACTCGTTTTTCGCGAGGTCCACGTTCATGGCGCGGTTCGCTGTCATGTGCATTCCATCCGTCAGGTTATAGGAGCCCATGATCGCTCCCACCCGCGCCTCTTTCACGGCCGCCTCGAACGCTGGCAGATAGATCTCGCGCTTGGTGCGTTCGTCGATGCGCGAATCCGTCGTGTTGCGCGCGAACTCGGAGTTGTTGCCCATGAAGTGCTTGATGGTCGCACTCACCCGCTCTGATTGAACACCCTGGATAAATCCCACGGCGGCGCGTGACGCGAGGAACGGATCTTCGCCGTAATACTCGAAATTCCTGCCGCTGAGTGGCGCCCGGTACATGTTGACGCCAGGCCCCAGCAAATAGTGCTTGCCCCGCGCACGCGCGTCGCGCCCGATCTCCACGCCAATCTGCATGGCCAGCGGGGTATTCCAGGTCGCGGCCAGGTTGATGCCCCCCGGGTAGAGCGTCGAGGGCCCCGTGGCCCGCACACCGAACGGGCTATCGCCCGCGCTCAATTGTGGGATGCCAAGGCGCGGGAGCCCGGGGAGGTCGAACCCGTTTACACCGCCGATGAGCCCGATCTTTTCTTCGAGCGTCATCTGCTTCAGGAGGGAATCGACGCGCCGTTCCAGCGCCGCTGGCGGTGGTGGCACCTGCGCCGATGTACTCTGGGGAAGCGCGAAAACCGCGATGACCGTCAGCAGGACTTTACGCATGATGCATTGGCTATTCTGGGGGTGAGTGCCGTGTCCGGAATTTTCGGTATGCTGCTAAGAAATGCACCGCAGTGCCCGGGGTACGCAATGACTGACTATTGCGGCGAGCGGGGGAGCCGCCGCAAGGCGAAGTGCACGGCGAGATCCGTCGTGCTCCAGAGCTGAACGTCAGACCCCGTTCCGTATCGCAGCGCAGTCACGCGTCCATCCCGTACTTGATAGCTCCACAGCTCGCTCTGGAATCCGGATGCCTCCGAGGCCGCGAGCACACCTTGCAGCGCATCGCGAAGCTCCCGTGTCGTGGCAGAGTCCTGCGTGGCCGTGATTTGACTGGCGACGCCAAGCAGGAAGAGATTCACCTCGCGTCCCCAGGCGACGCGCGGACCGTGGTATTGGTCGCGCTCGAAGGCACTCCATACAGGCGGCGCCGAGTAGGTGTCGTTCGCGACCACGGGACCCACACCTTCGATGAACAATCCGACTGGATAGGGACGAAGAAACAGTCGCACGTCCCGCAATACTGACTTCTGGATCAATGCCGGTTCCGCCCCCGGGCGCCCGCCGAGGAACAGTCCTGTCGCTGGATCGCTGTTGGCGACGCCAATGGGCCGTCCCTCGGCGTCGAGCGCGAGCGCGAGAAACGAGAGTGAATCCCGGTCAGCCGCCGTGCGACGCACCAGCGCTTGCCAGTAGTCGCGCACTGGCTGCGGCAGGGCGGCAAGGCGGGCGTGAACGCGGCGCCCGACCTCGGCGGAATCCAGCCGAATCAGGAAGTGGCGTGATGCTTGCCACCACACGTCGGCTGCCTCCCGCAGCCTGCGAGGATCGCGCGCGTACTGCCCCAAGGGTGTGCCGGCCCCGAGCGCCGCGACCGCGCGATTGAGCGAATCGGTTGGGAACCCAAGTCCGGGGAGCGCCCCAAGGATCGTCCCGATCGATTCGAGCGCGTGCGGAACCCAAATGGCGTTGACATCCATCGCGAATCGTCCATTCGCATAGCCAGCGCCGCTGTCTCGCCAGCTCGCGGACGACCAGCGCCCTGAATCTCGGGGCGCGAACGAGACAAGATTCGTGGCAGTCTGATCGGTGGCGTAGGCCTGTGTCATGCGGGCGACGAGCGCCAGCTCGCGCAGCAGGCCAGTGAGCCGGGGACCGCCACCATCCGAAGTGTCGCGGAGGAACGCGCGCTTTCGTGTCGCCGGCACCTCCGGATCGCCGAGCCAGCGCGCCACGAGGACGGGGAACTGGAACTCGTCGTCGATCATGTGATAGTTCTCGCGAACCTGCCGATGGCCGCGCAGTACCGCGCGGGCGCTGTCCAGGATGGAGGCGGCGCGAGCCCGATCGCCGGCGCGGGCCTGCCCCAGCGATGCATCAACCAAGGACGAATATTCTGCCGCCGCCTCACGCACGGCTTGTCCGCCCAGCGCTTCCTCATGGCTGACCTGACCGTCGGGCGAGAGCTTCCGCAGTACGCTGGCGATAACGAACTCCGACACATCGCTACGCCAGATCGGACGCATCATGAGCGCCGAGACGAGCATGTCGCGGCCGAAGTAAGTCGCGTAGGCGGGCAGGCCCGCCATCAGTTTCTCCCGCGACGCGAGCAATTCCACGCCACGGACTTGACGCTCGAGAAGCGGCACGCTGTCTCGCTGGGTGCGGAGAAACTCGAGAAACTCGGATGAGAAAATCTCCTCGCGCAACAGGGGCGTGAGCGCCCGCGCGCTGGACGACACGCGAACGGTGAAGGCCACAGCGTCTCCGGAACGGGCACGAAGTGACAGCGAATCACCGACCCGCTCGGCAGCGACCGTTCGCGAGTCCACGCGAATCTCGAGCGCGAGGGAATCGGCGCCGTCCAGGGAGAACTGCGTTATTCGGGCTGTCCACGTGGGACCATGCTGAATCGTGACGCGCGGCAGGAGGCGTGCGCGCAGGCGCTGCAGGCTGGGCGCGCGAAGGAGGGCGAGATGCCGCTGCCGCTCCTCCGGCTGGAGCCGCTCGAGGGCGGAGACGAGGCGCTGCGTTTCCTCCAGAAAGAACGGCGCTGCACCGAACGGCGCGCGATCCTTTCGCCAATACTGGAAGTCACGCTCCACCCGCATGGATCCGAGAAGGAACCACCCCAGGTGGACATGGGGAGCGCGTGCGACGAGGGAATACGAGAGAGTCCTGAACCCCGCGTTCTCGTGGACCGATGCCGCCGGGTCTTCCCACGCGAGCGCCAGCGAGCCGCCGCCGGACGTGCGCACCGTGAAGGCGACGCTCTCGTTGTCGGCATTGGCCAGCAGATGCACCACGCGCCCCGTTCGTGCCTCTGTATACACCTGGACCGTATTGCGCGCCGCGTCTCTATAGAAGCGGGTCTGATACCCCTCATACGCCGCGGCTTGATCGCGTCCTGTTTCCGGGAAGGCGAGTACCGGCGGCGACAGCTGACTGACGGCAGTGAGTTGTGCCAGAAACAGCGGGACAGAGAGACTCATGCTGAACGTTACTCCTGGCGTCCGTCATAGTGAACGAGACGGGCTGAACGAGGTCAGGAAGTCCCGTACTTGCGGCGTCGAACCGTGCGCGTTATCAAGAGATAAGTCGTTTGATCGCTTTCCTCTCCCAGATTGGAGGTCAGGCGTATGGCTGCGGTTCGCAACGTTCTCTCCGCACTTGCCGGTGTCCTGGTGGTCGCGAGTCAGCTCGCCGCCCAAGACGTAGGTAGCGTGTCCGGGCGGGTGGTCGACTCGACCACCAACCAACCCCTTGCCAACGTTTCCGTTGCGGTCGAAGGAACTGATCGCCGCGCCGTTTCCGGCTCGGACGGGACGTACCTCATCACGGCCGTTCCCGTGGGCTCGTATCGCGTCCGCGCACGCCGCCTGAGCTACGTGTCGCAGCTGCGCGATGTCACGGTGACCGCGGGCGGCAGCGCGACGGCCGACTTCGCGATGGCGGCGCAAGCCGCCATGCTGAGTGAAGTCGTCGTAACGGGGTACGGCACGCAGCGCCGCGAGGCCATCTCGGGCTCGGTTTCGACCATCAACGCAAGCGCGGCGAATGTTGGCTTGATCACCAACGCCAGCCAGATGCTTCAAGGGCGGGTCACCGGCGTCTCGTTGACGGCCAATAACGGCGAGCCTGGCGCTGGCGTCCAACTGCGTATTCGTGGCGGAACATCGATCAGCGCCAGCAACGAGCCGCTGTACGTCGTGGACGGTGTGCCGCTGCAGAACGAGGAGGCAACGCCAGGGGCCGCCGGTATCGCCAACATCAGCCCCCAACTGGCGCGCAATCCGCTCAATTCCATCAACCCGAACGACATTGAGTCCATCACGATCCTGAAGGACGCGTCCGCGACGGCGATCTACGGCAGCCGCGGCGCCAACGGGGTGGTCCTGATCAACACCAAGCGCGTTGCAGGCGGCGGCGGGCAGATGGAGTACGAGACGTACGTTAGTACATCCTCAGCAACCAAGAGTCTCGGCCTTGCCAGCGGCGCCCAGTACCGGAGCTACGTGCAGGGCCGGGTTGCGGCGGGCCAGTTGCCGGCCACCGCTGTGGCGAATCTCGGCGCCGCCAACACAGACTGGGAGGGCGAAATAACGAGGCCGGGTCTCTCCACAAGCCACAATCTTTCGTTCTCGGGTGGTTCGTCCGCGACGCAATACCGCGCCTCGCTCAACTACTTCAACCAGCAGGGAGTGGTGATTGGGAATTCGCTCGAGCGCTACCAGGGCCGGCTGAACGCGACGCATGACGCGTTCTCGGGCAAGTTGCGGCTTGGGCTCAATATGATGTCGGCGCGCGTGAACAACGAATTCGCGCCGATCGAGAACGGCGGCGGTTTTCTCGGCGGTCTGTTCACCAACATGGCGATCTATAACCCGACGTTCCCGGTGACATGTCCCGCCGGATCGACGGCTTCCGGATGTGTCGGGAAAGCAGCCGGCTCCTACTACGAAACCGGGTCCGGCGCGCAGGATTCACGCAATCCGGTGGCGATGGCCGAGCTCATCGAAGATGCGGCGCCAGAGAACCGCGTCCTCGGCAACTTCTCGGGCACGCTCAGCCTCCGCGACAACCTCACGGCACAGACGACGCTGGGCATCGATTTTAACACGTCGACGCGGCGGACGTTTGCACCGCGCATCAGCCCCATAGGCGCCCAATACAACGGTTACGCGCAGCAGTCGAACAGAAGTCTTCAGAACGCCAATTTTCAGCAGCTCCTGACCTATGCGCCCGGCGTCGGCGCTGACCACGAGTTCGAGATCGTCGGCGGTTACGAGTACTCGAAGATCGACAATCGCGGCTTCACGGCGGCAACGCAGGGGTACATCACCGACGCGTTCGGCGTGGACAACCTCGGTGCGGGCACGCAGGCGTCATCGCCGGTACCGACCTCGTACCGCGTCGAGAGCCAGCTCGCCTCGTTCTTCTCGAGGGCCAACTACGGCTTCGCCGGCAAGTACTTCCTCACCGGCGTCGTGCGCTACGACGGTTCGTCGCGCCTTGCGGAGGGCCATCGCTGGGCGACGTTCCCGGCTGTCTCGGCGTCCTGGCGGCTCAGCGAGGAAGAGTTCCTCCGGGGCGGCATGTTTTCGACGCTGGCCCTGCGCGCCGGCTGGGGAAAGCAAGGGAACCAGGCCGTAGCGCCCTATCAGACCAAGTTGCTGCTGCGCGCCGACCCCGGTGCCGTCTACCCGTTCGGGGGCGTCCTCACGACGGGGCTGCGGGCTTCCCAAGTGGGGAACCCCGACCTCAAATGGGAGACCGCGACGCAGACCAACTTCGGGATTGACTATGGCTTCAGCAACGAGCGGTTCACCGGCGTGATCGACTTCTATCAGAAGACCACGGATGATCTCCTGCTCGAAGTGGATGTACCACAGCCGGCAGTCGTGAACACGCGGCTCGAGAACATCGGTAGCATCCGCAATCGCGGTGTCGAAGCGACATTCAACACGCCGCTCATGCGCGGCGCGAGGCGGACGCTGAACCTGGAACTGGTGGCGTCCATGGAGCGCAACGAGGTCACCAGCATTGGCGAGAGGAAGTTCATCAACTCCGGCTTCGTGAGCGGGCAGGGGCAGTCGGGGCAGTACTCGCAGCGGATCATGCAAGGCGAGCCGGTTGGCACCTTCTTTGCCCATAGGTTCCTCGAGGTGAACGCGCAGGGTCAGCAGGTCTTCTCTTGCAAGACGACAAGTGCCGGGTGCGTCAGCGGCAAAACGACGAGTCCGACTGATGACGACCGGGAAGTGATCGGCAGCGCCAACCCGGACTTCAGCCTCGGCGTGAGCAACAACGCCACGTGGGGCAAGTTCGACGCCAGCTGGCTGTGGCGTGCGGAGTTTGGTGGCAAAGTGTTCAACAATACGGCGCTGGTTTACCGGACCAAGAGCAACGCGACGCAGGGCCGCAACTTCCTTGCGTCAGCCCTGACCGATCCCGATGCCATCACCGAGCCGGCGAAGTTCTCCGACCGCTGGATCGAAGACCGTACGTTCACGCGCTTGCAGAACCTGACGATCGGCTACACGTTCGACGTGTCGACACGCTTGTTCAGCGCCCGCAGCGCCCGCGTCTACGTGGCTGGCGACAACCTGTTGCTGGTCAGCGATTACTCGGGCTATGACCCCGAGGTATTCGTCGCGAGCGGCCTTGCTTCGCGTGGCCTCGACTACCTGACGTACCCCCGAGGCCGGACGTTCACCCTCGGCGCTCGCTTCCAGTTCTAACCGCAACCGACCAATGTTTACCCTATCAGCAAGGGAACCGAATCATATGCAGACAAACACATTGCAGTCATTCCGCCGGGTCGGGCGCGCGCTGCTCGTCGCCCCACTGTTTTTCGTCGGCCAGAGCTGCACCGAGCTCACCGAGGTGCCGCACGACGCGCTGACGCCCGACAACGCGTTCAAGACGGACGCCGAGCTGCTCGCCGGCGTGGCGGCGGTCTACGCGCAGATGCGCGCCGTTGAGTGGGTGGGGTACGTTACCCTCCAGGACCTCACCACGGACGTCTCGATCGTGCCGACTCGCGGCAGCGATTGGTACGACAACGGCCGCTGGCTCGAAATGCACCGGCAGACCTGGACCGCGAACAGCGGGTCCGCGCTGGACGACATGAACGGGGCATGGAACAACCTGTTCGCCGGCATCGCGAAGGCCAACCTCATGATCGAGGTGGTCACCAAGGCGGGCGGCCCCAACGCACCGGCGACTCTGGCCGAGCTGAGGACGCTGCGCGCCTGGTTCTACTACATGCTGCAGGACATGTTCGGCGGCGCTCCGCCGCTCGTTTCGACGACTGAGCTGAAGAAGAATCCCAGCTCTACGCGCACCGCGCTCTTTACGTTCATCAAGGACGAACTCGTCGCGGCGGTTCCCGCTCTTCCCCTCACGCGTCCGGCATCCGAGTATGGGCGTGTGACGAGGGGCGCGGCCAACGCGATGCTTGCCAGTCTGTATCTGAATGCCGGCGTCTTCAACAAGAACACTGGTGTCAGCGCCACCGCCTACAATACGTGCGCTCCAAACTGCCAGGACGCGATCAATGCCGCGGACGCCGTGATCAACTCAGGCAACTACTCGCTCGCTCCCGTTTGGAAGAACAATTTCTCCGCCACCAACAGCAGTTCGCCGGAGAATATTTTCGTCCTCGTGTACACGGGCGAGGGGTCGTCGGGACTGGGCGGAAACTGGCCCTTCCGAACGCTGCACTACAACCAGCTCAATAGTGGCTGGGGCGGTCCGTGGAACGGTTTCGCCACCTTGGCGGAGACGTACAACGCGTTCGATGCGACGGATGAGCGTCGCGGCATGTGGCTGCAGGGACAGGCGTACAGCTTCGAGACCGGCTTGGCGGTGAATGACCGGGCTGGCGCTCCGTTGATCTTCACCGTGGCTATCCCCAATGCGGACCAGGCGGGCGAGGGTACCGGCGTCCGCTTCAACAAGTTCACGCCGATCCCCAGTGCCACGACCGGCAATGGCATGCCCAACGATTTCCCGTTCTTCCGCTTGGCTGAGATGTACCTCATCAAGGCTGAGGCCCTCAACGAACTCGCGCAGACGGCGGCGGCTACCACGGAGCTCGCGCGCGTGCACAACTTGCGCAATTCGGCGAATCCGATCGCGGCGGGCATGAGTCAGGCGCAGATGCGCGACGCTATTCTGAAGGAGCGGCTACTGGAGTTTGCGGGTGAGGGTAAGCGTCGCACGGACCTGGTTCGGCATGGCAAGTTCACCTCTTGGACGGAGGCCTCGCTCAACGGCGTGTGCGGCGCCACGGGCGTATGCGCCGGACCCCGCAACGCCAAATACATCCTGTTCCCGGTTCCCGTGACCCAGCTCGGGTCCAACCCCAACCTCGTGCAGAATCCTGGCTACTGAGCGGTGGATATAGCGTAGTCGTGGCGTGTGTCACGGCGGTGCATAGCCCGCCCCAGTTCGGGGCGGGCTATGCATTTGAGGCCCTATGAAGAAGTTGTCGCACGCATGGTTGTCCCTTGCGCTGGCTGCGCTCCCCACGCTGGGGATCGTGGCTGCGTGCTCAAGCACGGACGGCAGAGTGGAGGTGGTCCAGGCAGGGAAGCTGCCGGATCCCGCGGGGCGGCTGTTCACACTGCTGCCGTCGAGCGTCACCGGCGTGCGTTTCGAGAATCGCCTCAACGAGACGAACGACCGCAACGTCTTCACCTACCGCAACTACTACAACGGTGGCGGTGTCGCGATCGGGGACCTGACGGATGACGGGCTCCCCGAGGTCGTGCTCACGTCGAACGAAGGGGGCCCGCGGCTGTACCTGAACCTCGGTCAGTTCCGCTTTCGCGACGTCACCAGGCAGGCCGGGCTGGAGGCCGGCGCGGATTTGTGGACTACGGGCGTTACGATCGCTGACGTCAACGGCGATGGTCGGTTGGACGTCTACATCTGCCGCGCCGGCCCCTTGCCGCCCGAGCAGCGTGGCAACGCTCTGTGGATCAACCAGGGAATCGGCGCCGATGGCGTACCGACGTTCAAAGACGTGGCCGAATCGTACGGCGTTGCCGACCAGGGCTTTTCGACGCAGGCGGCATTCCTCGACTACGATCGCGACGGCGACCTCGACCTCTTCGTGCTCAACAACTCACCGCGCCCGGTGAGCAGCTTCGGGACGCGCAACACGCGCGACGTTCGCGATCCCAATGGCGGCGCCAAGCTCTATCGCAACGACGGTGCCCGCTTTACTGACGTCAGCTCGGCCGCCGGGATCCACAGCCCCGAGATCGCCTTCGGACTCGGCGTCGCCGTCAGCGACGTGAACCGTGACGGGTGGCCGGACGTGTACGTCGCCAACGACTTCTTCGAGCGCGACTACCTCTACATCAACAACCACGACGGCACCTTTGCCGAAGCGCTCGACCAGCAGATGGCGGTGGTGAGCTATTTCTCGATGGGGCTCGACATCGGCGATCTGGACAACGACGGCTGGCCCGATGTTTACACCACCGACATGCTGCCGGAGGATGAGTACCGGCTCAAGACGACGACCAGCTATGAGGGCTGGGAGGTCTACCTGACCAAAGTGCGCAACGGCTTTCACCACCAGCTGAGCCGCAACATGCTCCAGCGGAACAACCGTGACGGGACGTTCAGCGAGGTGGGGTACGGGGCCGGCGTCGCGCGAACCGACTGGACCTGGAGCGCGCTGATCGCCGACCTGGATCTCGACGGGCGCAAGGACATCTTCGTGACGAACGGAATGGCCAAGGACGTCACGTCCCAGGACTACCTGGCATTCCTGGCCAGCGACGAAACGATGCGGGTGGCCACCAGCGGCGGTCGCGCGCGCGTGGACTTCGGTCGGTTGACCAGGGCGATGACGTCAACGCCGATCCCCAACTACGCGTTCCGCAACGTGGGTGCGCTCCGCTTCACGAGCGATGCCGCCGCGTGGGGGTTGGCGACGCCAAGTTTCTCCAGTGGAGCCGCCTACGGGGATCTCGACGCGGACGGCGCGCTCGATCTCGTGGTCAACAACGTGAACCAGGAGGCGTTCGTCTACCGCAACGACGCGCGCGGCCTGTACCCGGAGAACCACTTTCTCAGGGTGCGCCTGGCGGGGCAGGGAGCCAATCGATTTGGCGTCGGCGCGCGGGTAACCGTGCACGTTGGACGTGACACGTTGATGCAGGAGCTGGCGCCGACGCGGGG
>JBBTFS010000050.1:59215-76007 GCA_038060705.1 Gemmatimonadota bacterium | reverse complement strand
CTTCAAGCACCAGGAGAACGACTTCGTGGACTTCGATCGCGAGCGCCTGATGCCGAAGCTGGTCTCCACCGAGGGACCGCACCTAGCGGTCGCTGACGTGAATGATGATGGGCTGGAGGACCTGTACCTGGGCGGCGCCAAGGGGCAGCCGGGCAAGCTGCTCCTCCAGCAGGGCGACGGGCGGTTCCGGAGCAGCAATGAGGCACTGTTCGCCGCTGACGCGATCTCCGAGGACGTGGGCGCCGTGTTCTTCGATGCCGACGGCGACCGGCACCCCGACCTCTACGTCGTGAGCGGTGGGAGCGAGTACTCGGAGGGGGCGGCGGCCCTGCAGGACCGGCTGTACCTCAACGACGGTCGGGGCAAGTTCCGGAAGGCGGAGGGCTACCTACCGAGCGAAAGCTCGAGTGGCTCACGTGTTGTCGCGGCCGACTACGACCACGACGGCGACATCGACCTTTTCGTCGGCGGCCGCGTGGTGCCATGGGGCTACGGCATCGACCCGCCAAGCATGCTACTCCGCAACGACGGCACCGGGCACTTCGCCGACGTGACTGCAACGATGGCCCCCGAAGTGCAGCGTGCGGGGATGGTGACCGATGCCGTGTGGCGCGACGTGGACGGCGATGGGAGCACCGACCTCGTGGTCGTCGGCGAGTGGATGCCGATCACCCTGTTCCGGAACGCCGGTGACGGGAAGCTCCGGCGGCAGAGCGTGCGCGGTCTCGAGAAGAGCCACGGCTGGTGGAACCGCATCATTGCCGCTGATTTCACGGGCGACGGCCGCATCGATTTCGTCGTCGGCAACCTCGGACTGAACTCGCGGCTGCGCGCGACCGAAACCGAACCGACGACCATGACCGTCAAGGACTTCGATGGCAACGGTTTCGTCGAGCAGATCCTGTCGAGCTACAACAACGGCGCCAGCTACCCGCTCCCGTTGCGCGACGATCTGATCAAGGCGATCCCTTTCCTCAGGCCGCGCTTTGCGACCTACAAGGACTACGCGCTCAAGACCGTGGAGAACATTTTCACGCCGGCGGAACTCAGCGATGCGGTGGTCAAGCAGACGTACACGTTCGCGACGACGTTGGCGCGTAACAACGGCGACGGTTCATTCACCCTCGTCCCGTTGCCGCTCGAGGCACAGATCGCACCTGTTTACGCCATTGTGGCGGAAGATGTCAGCGGCGACGGCGAGACCGACCTGTTGCTCGCCGGCAATTTCGAAGGCTTCAAACCGGAGCTCGGCCGGCTGACCGCGGGGCGTGGCGTGGTTCTTCGCTCGGACGGAAAGGGCAACTTCACGCCGCTGCGGGCGATCGAAAGCGGATTCTTCGTCCCGGGGCAGGCGCGCGATATTCAGCGGGTTCGCACGCGCTCCGGTGCGCTCTTTGTCGTGACGCGCAACAACGACAGTGCACTGGTCTTCCGATCCACGCAGCGCAAATAGCGCGGCGTTCAGGGCTTCGGCTTCTTCGTCTTGATGACGATGACGCCGTTGGCGCCGCGCGAGCCGTACATTGACGTTTCCGCTGCATTCTTCAGCACTTGGATGGATTCGATGTCGTTCGGATTGATCCCCGTGAGACCCCCATTCTGGCCCGGCACGAATGGCATTCCGTCGAGGATGTACAACGGCTCGTTGTTGCCGTAGAACGACGAGGCGCCACGAATGTGCACCGCGATCCCACCATCCGCTGTGCGACTCACGACCACGCCCGCAACGCGTGCCGCTATGATCTCCTCGATCGGCTTGCCGGGCGCCTTTTCGATCGCGCTCGCGTCCACGGATCCAGCCGCGGCGGATTGGGTGGCCGGGTCGGGCCGCGTGGCGGGAGAGGGTTCGCCCGGGGGCGTCCCGTGTTTCGGCGCGCATGCGGAAGCGAGCGCGATGAGCAGGAACGGTAGCACGGCATGCGCCGGACGGCCTGGGAACGATGACATGGGGACCTCCTTTTTGGTCGCATGCTCGCGGACGGCATGCTCGCTCGGCTTACTCGCTCGGCGTACTCAAGTATTATAACGGTCTCAACACTGCTCAAGGAGCTGCACATGTGGATGCGTCGCCCCACTCGATATCTCGTGCTTGGCACGGCGTACGCCGCGTTCGCGGCGGGCGCCGCCGCCCAGGATCCGCTCCGCGTCGCGTCTCCAGACGGCCGCAACGAAGTGTCCGTCGAGGTCCGCGAGGGCAGGCTTCAGTACGGCATCAGGCGCGACGGCCGGATGATCATCATGCCGTCCGTGCTGGGCTTCGAGTTTCGCGGTGCGCCGCGACTGCGCGACAGTCTCAGGATCATGGGCTCGTCAAGGAGCAGCACCGATACGACGTGGACGCAGCCGTGGGGTGAAGTCGCGCGCGTTCGCGATCACCACAACGAGCTGCGAGTGTCAGTCGTCGAGGCGGTCATGCCGCAGCGGCGCTTTGGCGTTGTGTTCCGCGCGTTCAACGACGGCGTGGGGTTCCGATACGAGTTTCCCGCGCAGCCGGCGATCGGCGAATTCGAGATCATGGACGAGTTGACGCAATTCGCCATGGCGAATGAGGCGCGCACCTGGTGGATCCCGTCGAACATCTCGAGACTGGACCGCTCGGAGATGCTGTATGCCTCCTCTCCCGTCAGCAGGCTCGATAGCGTGCAGACGCCGCTGACGATGGAGTCCCAGGAAGGCACGTTCATCGTGATTCACGAGGCGAACCTCGTGGACTACCCACGGATGTTCCTTGCGGGGCCGCGCGAGCAGAACCGAACGTTGCGCGCGGCGTTGGCGCCGTGGAAAGACGGGGTCAAGGTGCGCGGACGCGCGCCGTTCCAGACGCCGTGGCGCACGATTCAGATGGCAAGCCGTGCCGAGGATCTGGTTCCATCGCTGCTCGGACTGAACCTCAACCCGCCCAACGTGTTGCCGGGTACCGAGTGGATCAAGCCGATGAAGTACATTGGAATCTGGTGGGGGATGCACATCGGCACGATGACGTGGAACTCCGGTCCGAAGCACGGCGCCACCACGGAAACCACGAAGCGATATATCGATTTCGCGGCGGCCAATGGCATTGGCGGCGTGCTCGTCGAAGGGTGGAACATCGGCTGGGACGGCGACTGGATCAAGAACGGCGAAGTCTTCTCCTTTACCCAACCGTATCCAGACTACGACTTGAAAGGCCTGGCCACGTACGCGCGTTCAAAGGGCGTGAAGCTGATCGCCCACAACGAGACGTCGGGCGGAACGGTCAATTACGAGAAGCAGATGGACGGCGCCTACGCGCTGTACCAGTCGTTGGGGATCGACGCCATCAAGTCGGGCTACGTCGCGGACACGACGCCGGAAGGGCATTCGCACTATTCCCAGTTCATGGTGCGCCACCACCGCCGGGCGATCGAGACGGCGGCGAAGCATCACATCATGCTCGACGTGCACGAACCGATCCACGATACGGGCGAGCGGCGCACGTACCCCAACATGATGAGCCGCGAAGGCGCGCGGGGCATGGAGTACAACGCCTGGGGCGGCGAAGGTGGAAATCCGCCGGAGCACGAGACCATTCTGTTCTTCACGCGACTGCTGTCCGGCCCGATGGACTTCACGCCGGGCGTGTTCGACATCCTGATCGAGCGCGGCACTGGGCGTCCGCGCCGGCCCGACGAGCCCCGCATCCGGACCACACTCGCGAAGCAGTTGGCGCTCTACATCACGATCTACTCGCCGCTCCAGATGGCGGCGGATCTGCCGGAAAACTACGAGAAGCAGCCGGCGTTCCAATTCATTCGCGATGTGAAGGTCGATTGGGATACGACGCGCGTGCTTCATGGAAAGATCGGCGATTACGTCTTGGTCGCGCGCAAGGCGCGGAATTCCCCGGAGTGGTTCATCGGCGCGATGACCGACGAGGAGGCGCGTAGCTTCGACGTGCCGCTGTCGTTCCTTCCAGCGGGGCAGAGTTACGTCGCGGAGATCTACGCGGACGGGCCAAACGCGCATTGGCTGACGAACCCGCTGCCGGTCACGATCTCGAGTCGTCCGGTCAACTCCGCCACTCGGCTGCGCATCGCGATGGCGCCTGGCGGCGGCCAGGCTGTTCGGATTCGACCCGCGCAATGAGGCGCTGACTACACAGCTTGCCGCCGGAGATCTATCCACTTCGCCACCGGGCCCACGATAAAGAGTGCCAGGAAGGCCGGCGCCACGTTGAACGCCGTCGGTAGCGGCCAGCCCTGGTCCGACCCGAATCGGATCACCGTCTCGACGAACGCAATGAGCACCGCCACCGCCACCTGCCACCGCCGGTCCCGCACGACGGTGCGTGGATCGGTGATCATGAAGAAGACGAACAACTGGTACATGGGCCCCGTGATCGGAGCGATTTCCGGCAGCACCGGTTGTCCGAGCAGTACGGCCCGCGCGCTGTTCAGCAGGAGAAAACTGGCGACGTAGGTGAGTGTGATATGGAGGACCTTCACGCGAGCAGCGATCACCAGACCGAAAGCCCAGATGACCAGATTGGTCGCGAGGTCGTTGCCCCACTGGTGACTCAACACGGAGATCCGATTCGCCGTCGCGAGCAGCAGTGCGGTGATCGCGAAGTTGGTGGGATTCCACAGGTGGTTGTCGCGATACCGCAGCACGTATTTGGACGCGATCGCGAGAAACCCACCCACGACGAACGGCCAGAGCGCTAAGGCCTGCGGCTTGATGAGCAGCGTCAAGCTCAGGCCGCTGATGTACGCGCTCAACAGGTTCACGACCTTGCCGCGCACGAACCACGAAAGCAGCGCCTCGGCGGCCACGCACGTGAGCAGCGCTACCGCCAGCCGGCTGTACCCGCCTACCATGTGGTAGCGGAGCTGTGCCACCACCAGCACAAGCGTGATGAGAAACGCGATGAGGTATCGCGGATCCACGACACTGGCTCGCTGCCACCAGCGCATCAACGGGTTCTGCCGCGGCGCAGCCGAGGTCGCGGCGGTCACCGTCTGGGTTCGCTCACGGAGTGCAGCTGATTCACGGCGGGATTGCTCAGCACCTGCCGTCTGCCCGACGGCCAGCGGATCACCACGCGCTCCACCCACTCACGCTGGCCGAGCCCGAAATGCAGACGACGGTCGTTCTGGCTGGCGAATCCCATCCCGCCGTCCACCACGCGTCGCTGCGTGATGTCCGCGGACTCGAGCACCACCTCAGCCCCGATCGCGCTCCGGTTGCTGCGCGTTCCCACGAGATGGAAGCTGATCCAGTGGTTCGTGCTGTCGGGATGGTTGCGGTACAGCAGCGCGGGTTGATTCTGGTTTGCGACGATCACGTCGAGGACGCCGCGATTCGAGAGATCGGCGACGGCGACGGCGCGACCATCGTACTCGTCGCGCACGCCGACGGTCGCGGCGACGTCGACCCAGCCGCCCAAGCCGCGATTCACATAGACGCGCGAGCGCTCGAACCCGGACAGGCTCGCGTTGCCAAAGGCGGGCCAACTTCTGGCGTCCTCGAACAGATTGCGATTGGCGCCGCCAATCTTCGACATGGCGTACCAGTAGCTCCTGTCGCGATCTCCCGAGATGAACCCGTTGGCGACGAACAGCTCGTTCGTCCCGTCGTTGTTCAAGTCGCCAAACTGGGCACCCCACGCCCACCCCGCGTCGGCCACCGTGGCGTCCACAACGCTGCTGAACCGGCCCCGGTCCGGCATCTGGTTCAGGCGCAGATTGTTGTTCTGAAAGAGATAGCCGCGCTGCGAGATGTTGGTGACGAACACGTCGAGCCGGCCACGATTGTACGCGTCTCCGAGCGACACCGACATGCCGCTCTTGGATTCGCTCTCGATACCGGCGCCCGTGAGGGTAAAGCGCTCCCCGCGATCGTTCAGGTACAGTTCTTCCGGCCCGTAGTCGTTGGCGAGGTAGATGTCCGGCCAGCCGTCGTCGTTAAAATCCGCAGACGCCGCCGCCAGGGTCCACCGCGTGCTGCCCACGCCGAGCCGATCGGTGACGTCGTCGAACTTGCCACCGCCGAGATTCCGAAACAGGAGATTCTTGCCGCCGTTGGTCGCGAACTCGAAGCTGTTGTGCATGATCCGCGTCGTGGCGAGGTTCCACAGATCCACCTCTCCGCGGAAATACGCGGTGACATACAGATCCAGTAAGCCATCGCGGTCGTAGTCGAGCCAGATGGCGCCGTTGCTATTGACCCAGCGCCGCAATCCCGACGCACTGGTCACGTCCCGGAAGTGGCGACCGTCGACGTTCTTGAAGAGCGACAGATATCCGTAGCGGTAGACCAGCAGATCCTCGCGGCCGTCATTGTCGAAGTCGCCCCAGACGCTTCCCATCGAGACGCCTTCGCCGGGGCGATTGAGGTCCGCCAGTCCCGCGCTGGCGGCCACGTCCTCGAACGTGCCATCGCCACGGTTTCGGTAGAGCGCGTTCGGCGTGCCAAAGCGACTGTTGGTGAAATACAGGTCCGGCCATCCGTCAGCATCAAAATCGGCGACTGACACCGACGCGCCGAGAGCCGCGACGTGCGGCTCGACGTTGGCAATTTTGCGGTCGAACGTCGGCCGCTGATGGTGGAAGCGAACGCCAGCGGCTGCCGCCTCGTCGCGCAGCACGAACCCGGGACGGGCCACATCCGCGAGTGTGCGAACCGGTCCGCGATCCAGACGGATCGCGAGGCCGATGGCAGCGAAGAATGGCACGGCGACGATGGCGCGCCGCACGGCGGGATGGTGGACCACACCAAGAGTATAGGCGGGTAGCGGGTGCGCCGTAGGCAGGGCGCTGCCGCAGGAGTATTTTCTTCACATGAACAACTCCGCGCCCATCGCCCGAGTCATCAACCTGATTCAATCCGGATCGCAACGCCTCTGGTCCGGGAGCGAAGCAGACGCCAGCCGCCGACTCTGCGCCGCCGATCCGGGGGCCCCCTTGGAGATACACGGGTCGTTCGCGCTCGTGGCTCAGGAAGGGGAACGCGTCATGTTGGCGCGAAGTCTCGATCGGCCGCTGCGCTATTTCCTCGCAAAGTCAGCAGACGGTCCGGTGCTAGTCGTCGCGGAGCGAATCGACGAGATCGCGGCGGAGCTGACGCGTCGAGGATGGGCCGATCAGTTCCATCCGAGTTACACGCGCATGGTGCCAGCGCACCACGTGACGACGCTTCGTCTGATCGGATGCCCCGACCCGAATCCTGTTCATCGGCGCTTCTTCGATCCGGCGCGCGGGACGCTTCCCAAGGATTTGGACTTGATCGGCCGCCGGTACATCGAGGCCGTGTACGACGAGCTGCGTGGCTGGCTCGCAGTGCAAGACCCCGCCGCGCCGATCGGTGTGCCGTTCTCCGGTGGCATCGACAGCGGCGCGATCCTCCTGTGCCTGTACAAGCTGCTGCTGAACGAGGGTCAGTCTCCCGCGCGCGTGAAAGCGTTCACGCTGTCCGTGGACGGAGAGGGCGACGATGCGCGCCAGGCGCGCGAGTTCTTGAAGCGCACCAGTCTCGAAATGCTTGGCGAGATCGTTGACGTGCAATCGCACGAGCTCGATCCGCTCCGAGCTGTCGCGGTGATCGAAGACTACAAGCCGCTCGACGTGGAGTGCGCCGCCGTGAACATCGCGTTGCTCGCGGGCATCCGCGAGCGGTATCCCGACTGGGTCGTGCTGGTGGATGGCGACGGTGGGGACGAGAATCTCAAGGACTATCCGATCGAGGCGAACAGCGAATTGACGATCCGCAGCGTCGTCAACAACCGGATGCTGTACCAGGAAGGGTGGGGGGTTGAATCCATCAAGCACTCGCTGACGTATTCGGGCGGTTACAGCCGCGGCTGCGTCCGCGGCTACGCGTGCGCGCGCGAGTATGGGTTTGCGGCGTTCAGCCCGCATACGCGTCCGTCGGTCATCGCTGTCGCTGAGGCAATTCCATTCGCGGAGCTGACCGAGGGCTCGCTCGAACGTTTGTACGCGCTGAAAGGCGAGATCGTGGCCCGGGGCATTCGCTCGGTGCTTGGCATGGAGATGCCCATCTTCGCCAAGCGTCGATTCCAGCATGGGTCGGTGTCCGCGAGCGCTGTCGCGCGGTTATTTCCCCAGGATGAAGCTCGGTATCGCCGGCATTTCCAGGCGTTGTACGCGACTCCCTCGAGTCAGGTGTGAGCACGTCGGCCGCAGATCGCCGGATTCGCGGCCTTCGCGGTCCAAAGCCGACGGTGGACTCCTTGGCGGCGCATGGCTCGTTGGTCGAGGACGAGCGCAGGCCTGACGGGACCCTTGAGCGCGCCCTGACCGTCTTTCTCGCGGGTGCTGAGTGTGCCTTCACGTGCTCGTTCTGCGATCTCTGGCGCTGGACGATCGATGGCCCGACGCCGCGTGGCGCGCTGCCGAAACAGCTTGCCAGTGTCCTTCAGTCCCTCCAGCCTCCCGTTCCGGCTCGGCTCAAGCTGTACAACGCCAGCAACTTCTTCGACCGCCGCGCGGTTCCATCTGGCGATGTACCAGCCATCGCGGCGCTGGCTCAGCCGTTTGCCGGCGTCACCGTGGAATCGCACGCCAACACCGTGGGGCCCCAGACGCTGGAGTTTGCGCGGGCGATCCCAGGCCGGCTCGAAGTTGCGGTCGGGCTCGAAACCATCCATCCAGTCGCAACCCGTCACCTGAACAAGCGGCTCGATCTGGCACGGTTCGACCAGGCCGCTGGGTTTCTCGCAGAGAACCACATCGACCTGCGCGTGTTCGTCCTCGTTGGTGCGCCGTACATTCCGGCTGACGAATCGGTGGAATGGGCGGTGCGCACCGCGGAGTACGCAGCCCGGTGTGGCGCGGCCGTGGTGTCGTTGATTCCGGTGCGCGGCGGCAACGGCGAGATGGAGCGGCTCGAGGCGCTGGGTCACTTCAATCCGCCCACGCTGTCGCAGTTGGAGAGGGCGCTCGACCGCTGCGTCCCGTCGGCGCAGACCGTGTTTACGGCCGACCTGTGGGACGTAGAGCGTCTGCCAGCGTGTGCGCAGTGTTGCATCGAGCGAATCGAGCGGCTGCGCCGCCTCAACGTCACCGGCCGGTTCCAGCCGCCGGTTGTCTGCGGCATGTGCGAAGGGCAATGACCCAACGGTGCCACGTCGCAATCGTTGGCAGCGGATTCGCGGGGTCGCTGTTGGCGCGCGTGCTCGCGGTGCAGGGCTACGACGTCGTCCTGCTCGAGCGCGGGACGCATCCCCGATTCGCGATCGGCGAGTCCTCCACACCGCTTGCCAACCTCTCGCTGGAGCGGCTCGCCCGCCGGTATGATCTGGCGGACTGTTTCGCACTCGCGGCCCACGGACGCTGGCTGGAGCGTTTTCCCGGGCTGCGACGCGGACTCAAACGTGGTTTCACGTTTTACCGGCATCACCCGGGCAAGGCGTTCGCAAACGAGGGGATCCGCTCAGAGCGACTCCTGGTTGCAGCGAGCCCGAACGACGCCGTCGCCGATTCGCACTGGCTGCGCGCCGACGTCGACCATCACTTCGTGCGGCAGGCGATCGCCGCCGGCGTGGACTACCGCGATCGCGCCGAATTGACCTGCGCGGATGTGGCCCCAACCGGGGTGCGTCTCACCGGCCACCAGCTTGGGACAGCGTTCGTTCTCCACGCAGACTTTGTCGTCGACGCGTCCGGACCGGGCGGCTTTCTTGCGCGCCAGTTGTCCATCCCGTCGGGCTTGAAGCGAACCAGGACCCGGTCCGCTCTGGTCTTCAGTCACTTCGCCGACGTTCACCTGATGAGCGAAGTCATTCCTGGCCTGCCACACGGGCCGTACCCGGATGATTGGGCGGCGGTGCACCACCTGATCGACGAGGGGTGGATGTACAGTCTTCGATTCGACCACGGTGTGACGAGCGCCGGCTTTGCACTCTCGCCGCGCGGCGTAGCGACGCTCGACGCGTCGAAGGCGACCGCCGAGGCGCTGTGGCGCAAGCTGCTCGGACGCTACCCGACCATCGCCACGGCGTTTGATGGCGCGAAGCCACTGATGCCGCTGGCCTTTCGATCTCGCATTCAACATCGCCTCACGCGGGCGGCCGGTGCACGCTGGGCGCTGTTGCCGCACGCGTATGCCTTCGTCGATCCGTTGTTTTCGACCGGCATCGCCTGGAGTCTTCGCGCCGTCGAACGACTCGCGCTCTGTTTCGAGCGAACCGCACGCGGAAAGCGCCGACCGACTCCGGACGACCTCACGCGCTATGAGACCTTGCTCGACGCCGAAGCGGACCAGATCGACCGGCTCGTGGCCGGCGCCTACGACGCGATGGCTCACTTCGAGTTGTTCGCCGCGCACGCGATGATCTACTTCGCCACGGTCTCCTACGCCGAGGTGCGTCAACGTCTCATGCCCAGCGAATCGACGGCGGCGGCGTGGACCGGTTTTCTTGGCGTCGGAGATCCCGTGTCCGGGCCCCTCCCGCGCGCCAGTCGTCTTCGCCTTCGGCGAATTACCCGGGGCGGGGGGAGCCCAGGAACCGCCGACCAGCGACGGGCGTTCACGGAGTGGGCAGCGAGCGCGATCGCACCACGAAACATCGCTGGCCTGGCCAATCCAGCACGACATCACCTCTATCCGGTGGACGTCGAAACTCTCGTCGAGCGACACGACCTGCTGGGCATGAGCCGCGATCAAGTCGTGGCCGGGCTTCCCGCGCTGCGAGGGATGGCGCCGCTCAATCCAGCCTGATTCCAACGCGCAGCGTTCGCGGTGGCACCCTCAGGCGCGCAGCCACAAAATACGTCGTGGGGTCCGCGGCGACCGGCGCACCGCCTTCAAGGACCCGTCCGGTGATCGTGCTTTGCGCGGAGGCAACGGTCGAGGATCCGACAAGGGCCAGAACAGTCAATCGCATGTGTGGCTCATCGGTTGGACCCCACCAGAGGCGGTCGAGCTGATCCACCGGATACTTCTTCGGTGGCTACGGCGCCGAGGTCAGCGACAGGGAGACCAGGCCCGACTTGGCCATGAAGCCCTTGAGCTCGGACGACGGCCAGGAAAGGTACGGGCCGCTGCATGCGGGTCCGCGGTACGCGCGAACCTCGGTGGCGGGCAGCACTTTGTAGTACCCGATCCGCGTGAACCCGCTCACGGTGCCCGACGCGGCGGGCAGCTCCGCCGCACACGATACAGAGATTCCGTTGGAGACGCCGATGGAGACCGGCGCCTTCACCTGATTGAAGATCTGAGCCGTGACGTACGTCTGATCGCCAATCACATTGCTGATCTCCAGCAGGCCGGTGATTCCCGAGACCGCGATCCTGACCTCACCGATGTCGTCCGGAATCGGCTGGCCGCGAGCGTCCATCGGCTTCGCGGAGGTCCACGTCACCCACTTCGCCATCGACGAGACGGTGAGTCCGCCGCTTCGGCCGCCCTGCAGGCCAAGCGATGGGACTGCGTCCACCGAGATCGTGACGGGAGCGATCAGGCTATTGGAGACGACGATCGCCACGGGGAACTCTGTTGGCCCGGACGCGCCGCCGGCGCGCTCGCAGGCCGCCATCAGCACCATCGCCACGAGACCGAGGAGCTGCGAGACGCGGTGATGGGGCGCCCCGGAACCCGCCCCCGCAACCCGGGAGTGTCTCACGACGCCGACATCCACTGAAGTGATCATCACCTGAATGTTAGCATCGTTCGACCACTCGCGTATTGCACCTCTCTCAAGTCGGTAGCGGGGAGTCCCTGACTTCATGTGGCAGTTGCCCTTACAGCGCGCGAGTGGCCCGGCACGCATACTGGCATCACTCTCATGACCGCCCCCTCCAACTACACGGCACTCAAGGCTCTGGAATGGCAGCAGCGGCTGCTCTACTCCGTGGCCGGCCTCCTCGTGTTCGAGACGCTGACCGGCCTCGCGATCTATCTGCTGCCGTTCAGCGTACCGAACCAGATGATGGTGCTGTTCCACACCGTGGCCGGCATCGCGTTCATTCTTCCATTCGGATGGTATCAGGTCCGGCACTGGAAGATCTACCGATCCCTCCGACTTTCGCACGTCACGCTGACCGGCTACTTCGCGATGGCGGCGACGATCGTACTGATCGTCTCGGGACTGATCCTGACGTACCAAGCCATGTTCTGGACGCGCATCAGCCAGGGCGTGGATCTGGCGCACGTGTGGGCGACGTTCGCGCTCATCGCCTCCGTTCTTCCGCACGTGGTCACACTGATGGTGCGTGCGGCCCGGACCAGAACGGCGCCTGCCGGCGCCCCGGTGTACGGTGCGACCAAGCGGTTCTCGTTCATGACGGTGGTCTTCG
Source organism: Gemmatimonadota bacterium (assembly GCA_038060705.1). GTDB lineage: Bacteria > Gemmatimonadota > Gemmatimonadetes > Gemmatimonadales > Gemmatimonadaceae > DASPMP01. The sequence goes on along the minus strand of JBBTFS010000050.1, from coordinate 63,735 downwards.
CGGGGGCGCTGCTCGTCCCCGTCGCGTTTGCGACCGGGTTGTATCGCGCGCCGAAGCTCAACAACGAGCTGCCGGCGGACTATAGCTTCGTCTACGGACCGAGCCGCCCCTTTGCGCCGAGTCTCGCGACCACCAGCAGCGGTGGCGCGTACGACGCACGGTCTCTCGCCGGTTCGCAGTCCTGTGGCACGGCCAACTGCCACAAGCAGATCTACGACGAGTGGTCAGTGAGCGCGCATCGGTATGCGGCGATGGATCCGGCGTTCCAGAAAATCCAGAACGTCATGGCCGAGCAGAACGGACCCGAGTCTACCCGCTACTGTGGCGGCTGCCACGATCCCATTTCTCTGTTCTCCGGTGCGAAGAACATCTTCAACAAGGACCTGACCAACCTGGTGGGCTACAAGGAGGGGGTGTCCTGCGTCTCGTGCCACGCCATCAAGGAGACGGACGTCAAGGGGAACGCCGCGTACGTGATGTCACAACCGGGGCGCTACCTGTTCGAGTTGAGCGAAGGCGCGGTCGCTCGCGGCGTGAGCGAGTTTCTCATCCGCTCGTATCCGCAACAGCACATCGAGACGTTGCAACACAAACTCTTCAAGAGCCCGGAGTTTTGTGCGGCCTGCCACAAGCAGTTCATCGACGAGGAGATCAACCGCGTCGGATGGGTCCAGCTGCAGAATCAGTACGACAACTGGCGCAAGAGCCGCTGGAACCTCATAGGCGACCCGACCGTAACGATCGAGTGCCGCGAGTGCCACATGGCGCTCCAGCCGTCGCGCGACCCGGCGCGGGGCGACGACCGCGACTACAACCGGTCGTCGGGCGACGGAAAGCACCGCAGCCATCGGTTCCTTGGCGCGAATCAGTTTATGCCCACGGCTCTCAACCTGCCGGGCGCGCCCGAGCACGTCCGTCTCACCGAGAAATGGCTGCGCGGCGAGATCGATGTTCCGGAGATCGGGCGCAAATGGCGCTCCGGCCCCGCCATCCCGATCGAGCTCGTGACGCCGGAAACCGTGAAGGCCGGCGCGCTGGTGACGATCGAGACCGTGATCCTGAACAACAAAACGGGACACGATTTTCCCACCGGACCGCTCGACATCATTCAGGCATGGGTCGAGGTGAAGGTCACCGACGAGACGGGCGCAGTCGTGTACCAGTCGGGGAACCGCGACTCGGCCAACTTCATCGCGCCCGGCAGCTTCATGCTCAAGGCCGAGCCGGTGGATGAAAAAGGCAACCTGATCGACAAGCACAACCTGTGGGAAATGGTGGGCGTACGGTATCGCCGCTCGCTCTTCCCGGGCTTCTCCGATCAGGAACGCTTCACGTTCAGGTCGCCCGCTCGCCGCGCTGGCGGCCGCGTCACCGAGCTGCGCGTGACCGCAAAACTCATGTACCGCAAGATCGACCAGTATCTGCTGAACTTCATGTTCGGCGCGGAGTCGGGTCTCACGGCTCCGGTGACCGTTGTGTCCGAGGATTACAAGACCATTCGAGTTCGTGCCGGCGACTAGCCGGTTGCGCGAATGACGCGACGCCAGCGATTGCTATGGATCACGACCGCGGGCAGCGTTCTGTTTCTCGGCGCCGCGGCGCTGGCGGCGCTGCGCTGGCAACGGCCGGCGCCCGCCTATCGGCCGGGAGAAGACGTGGAGGGCGTGACTTCGGATCTGGCGCGCAAGCTCCCCGCCGACTATCCCCGCGTCGTGTTCACCGACGTGACGCAGCAGGCGGGGATCACGTTTCAGCACTTCAGCGGATCGCGATCCTCACAGCTGCCGGAAGACATGGGCTCGGGCGCGGCCTGGGGCGATTACGATGGCGATGGGATCGTTGATCTGGTCATCGCGAACGAAGCAGGGCCGCTCACCATGTCCGACGCTGAGCGCCGTCGCTCGCCCGCCCGGGCAGCGCTGTACCGCAACAATGGCGACGGCACGTTCACCGACGTGACAACCCGTTCGGGAATCGACTTTCGCGACCTGGGGATGGCCGTTGCCTGGGGCGACTATGACAACGACGGCAGAATCGATCTCGTGCTCACGTCCTACGGCAGGAACTTCCTCTACCACAATGACGGCAACGGCACCTTCAGCGATCGGAGCGACCGCTCGCGCATTGGGTTGCCGCGCGGGTTCTGGACCGGAGCGTCGTGGGGAGACTACAACCGCGACGGGTGGGTCGATCTCTATGTCACGGGCTACGTGAAGTATGTGCGGCTCCAGCGATCGGACGCAGGACGCTACGACGTCGAAAACCCGGCGAGCATCAATCCGTCCGCCTTTCGCCCGGAGCGGAACCTTCTGTACCGCAACAACGGCGACGGGACCTTCACCGAAGTCGCCGCTGTCGCAGGCGTCGCCGATATTGCCGGGCGAGGATTGGCAGCGGCCTGGGCCGATCTCGACGAGGACGGATGGCCCGATCTGTACGTCGCCAACGACCAATCCGACAACGCGTTCTTTCGCAACCTCGGCAACGGCAAGTTCGAGGACCTCAGTCACTCCGCGCGGGTTGCTGACTATCGCAGTGCGATGGGAATCGCGGTGGGCGACTGGGATGGAGACGGCACGCAAGACCTTTTCCTGACGCACTGGCTTGCCCAGGAGAACGCGCTCTACAGCAACCAGCTGAAGCGGCTTCCCGCGGGCCCGACAGACTCGCCTCGGCCCAACCTGACGTTCATGGATGAAGCGGACCGGTTCGGCCTGGGACAGATCTCGCTCGACTTCGTGGGCTGGGCCACCTCGTTCATCGATTACGACAACGATGGCAAGCTCGATCTCTTCGTGGTGAATGGCAGTACGCTCCAGAAGCGCTCGGATTCCACACAGCTCGTGCCGATGCGGAACCAGATGTTCTGGAATCGCGGTCGCCCCGATGGCTTCTTCGACGTCTCGGCAGTAGCGGGGCCAACGTTCCGAAAGGACTTCGTGGGTCGCGGTGGCGCGTTCGCCGACTACGACAACGACGGCGACGTGGACGCGTTCGTCGTGAACCATGGCGGACCCGGAATGCTTCTCCGCAATGACGGCGGCAACCGCAATGGGTGGCTCCAGGTGGAAGTGCGTGGCACGAAGAGCAACCGGCAGGGCATCGGGGCGACGGTGCGCCTGGTGGTCGGCGCCACGACACACACGCGCCAGGTCGGGGCGCAGAGCTCATATCTGTCGCAGAACAGTCTGATCGAGTCGTTCGGCCTGGCGGCGGCGACGCAGGCGGATACTCTCGAGGTGATGTGGCCGAGTGGTGCGAAAGACGTTCGCACCAGCCTCGCATCGAACCAACGGATTCTCGTCACCGAGGGCCGCGCGACGGGCACGGACCGCGCGCGCGTGCAGATGTTCTGGCGGCTCTATAGGGAAGCCACGTTGCACCGCGTAGCGCGACGAAACCAAGCCGCCGCGGACAGCTACGCCCTCGCTCTCGAGATCAATCCCGATCACGAGGACGTCTTGTATTACCTGGGCGGCCTGCGGCTGGAGCTTGGCGATTTCGAGGGCGCGGCGCGCGAATGGCGGCATTTGCTTTCGGTCAATGCATCCAGTGCTCGCACACATTCCCAGCTCGGCGCACTGCATCTCTGCTTGGATGCCGGTGCGCCGTTTCAGCTCGATTCGGCGGAGCGCCATCTCAACCGGGCCCACGACATCAACAAGGAAGAGAACGGACCCTTGCTGCGTCTTGGCGAGCTGTCGTTGTTGCAGGGCGACCTGACGGCGGCGCGGCGATACCTCGAGACGGTACTCGCGACGCACGCCGACAATGCCGCGTCGCGTTTCTATTCCGGGTACCTCGCGTGGAAAGCGGGCGACATGACGCTCGCCCGCGCGGAATTCCGAAAGGCCGCGCCGGTCGGCACGAGCCGCCCAGCCCCCCCGGCCGTGCCTGGCGAGGGAGACACCAAGCGCGGAAGCGCCGCGCTCTCTTCCGGTGGTGAACGCTGCCGCCAACTTCGCTCATTGTCAGAGCGCCCTCGAGCCGGTGACCCGGAAGGCGAGATGGCGAGCCGCTACCGCGAGTTGGACAGCCTGCTTCTGTTGGGCCGAGCGCGGTCGCGTTGAGTCCACGCGGTCAACGCCGCGCCGGCGTCCGTGTGTTGTACTCACGAAGGTATCGCTGGTGCGCGGAGTCGGTGGGATAGGATTCGCCCGATGCGTAGGGATACTGCCTGATCGCATGGAAGGGGAGTGGCTCGACGGAATTGCCGAACGCGGTATTCAGATCGGCGTCCTTGATCCACCCATCCGTATAGAGCAGGAAGGTGCGCTTCCACCCCGGCGGCGGATTGCCCGCCGCCGCTGCGTCGAACTCGACGGTGGTTTCATCGCCCGGCGCCATGACAACGTACATGTCGTCGGCGCTCCTCAGCAGCGGTAGCACCTCGCCGAAACGCGTGAACGCGCCCTCGATCGTGCGCCACGGCGACTCTCTCGTGACGTCGGCGTATGCGAACCAGTGCGGGCCGTACCGGCCGCCGCGGCGATACATCCTCGAAAAGCCGCGCGGATGCA
>JBBTFS010000050.1:22400-59115 GCA_038060705.1 Gemmatimonadota bacterium | reverse complement strand
TTCCCGTAGCGCGGCCAGGACATCGTTACCAAGGCCATCCGTGGCCGAGAGTGGAGGTCGCCAACGGACCGGTTTGAACAGGCGCAGCTGAACGGGCCCCGGCGGTACGAATCGCTCGTCGACGAACACTTCCACTGAATCGGGATGGTCCACGGCGAGGAGTCTGATTTCGTCCAAGTACGCCGTCTCCCACAACTCCTCCGTGAACTGCAGCACGTAGCGGCCGTTGCGGGGTTGCAGCGCCTCGCCAGGAATTCGCAGATACTCCTGCGATGCGCCCGCGGGCGCATAGGCGGTGCTGCCGCCCCCCATGATGCCGACGGGCATCCCCAACGCGCTGCGCCACATCACGTCGGTGACGAAACGGAATTGCTTGCCATCCCACGTATAGAGGAAGGCGCACGACCCCTTGAGCTGCTCGAGCTCGAGAATGTCCTGGTCGGTTCCCGGGAAGTAGATGGTCTGCGGCACGCCGTTGGTCCACTCGACGCGCACCACGTCGGCTTTGAGGTGCGGCCCCAGGCCAAAGTGCGTGATCCGCCCGGTGACGACGCGCGTCTGGTAGATCGCGCCCGCGCGAACCTCGACTTTGGCGCCGATACCGAAGGTGTTGTTCTTGCCACCGCCGGTGCGGAGGCCCACGAGCTGGACGTCCATGGCCAGGTTCGCGTTCCCGCCGTCATTTCGCAGCAGGTGGACGCCGGCCGAGTCCGCGACGAAGATGTCCCGGTCGCCGTCGCGGTCGATGTCGCTCACGGCGATCCGCGCACTCGCCAACCACCGCGCTGACCGCAGCGTCGCCGGCAGTAGAGACGTTCGGTCCTCGAACGTGCCGCGGCCATCGTTGTGCAGGAGAGCGACGCCGCGGCGACCCGCCACGACGAGGTCCTGCCACCCGTCATTGTCGTAGTCCAGGATCTCGACAGTGCGGGGCTCGAGGCGGCTCGCACCTTGTATCGACGCGACAGCGGCGCGATCGGACGTGAAGGCTCCCTTGCCGCTGTTTCGCCAGAGCTCCGGTCGAGTTTGGCTGGCGAGAAAAATGTCCAGCCAGCCGTCATTGTTGAAATCACCCACAGCGATGGCACCGCCGAGATTGGCTCCGAGCCCACTCTCGGCGGTCACGTCGGCAAAGCGCTGCAAGCCTGCGTTTCGATAGAGCACGCCGGCGCCGTTCTCGCGAGCGACGAACAGATCGATGCGGCCGTCGGAGTCGAAGTCGCCGATGGCCGCGTCACGCGCGCCCGTGGCACTGCCAATCCAGGCCCCCGTGAACGTGCCGTCGAGATTGTTGCGGTACACGCGGTTCATCATGCCTCCATACCCAACCACGAACAGATCGAGATCGCCATCGTGATCGAGGTCGATGAACGTGGCCGAGTGCGCCCCCCCGACGTCGGCGACGCGCGCACTCGCAGTGACATCCTCGAACGTGCCGCCTCCCGTGTTGCGGAGCAGATAGCCGTGTGCATCGCCGCCGATGGCGAAGAGGTCAAGCCAGCCATCGTTGTCGAAGTCGGCGAAGGTCGCGTAGACGGCACCGGCGGGAAGGGAGGTGGAGACGCCCGTTCGTTCGGAGACGTCCACGACGTATCCGCCCTGAACGCGGTACAGACGCGCCACCGACCGCCGCTGATCGGCGGACGAGACTGACACGAAGACATCGTCGGTGCCGTCGCCGTCGTAATCGCCGACGGCGAGCGCACTGGCCGCGGTTGCCGGAACGGGAAAACCGGCGTCGCTCGTGACGTCCACGAAGCGGACGGACGACGTGCTCCCCATGGGAAAGAGCCCGCGTGCCTGGATCAGGGTACTGGGTTTGAACGTCAGCACCGGCCGTCCGACGATCGGTCCGTCCACCCACTTCACCTCATCCAGCGACGCCTGATACGGAGCGGTCAGCTCCATGATGTGGAGAAACCGATCGAGTGGACCTCTTGCTTCAGCGATTCTATTGGCGCGCAGGGTTTGGAGCGTCGCATCGAGATGCGGCTGCGCTTCCTTCGGTAGCTCGGAGCGAAGACGACGCAGCTCTTCGAGCTGCTGGACCGCACTGTCGGCTAGACCTTGGCGCACGAAAAAAGCCACCAGCTTGAGACGGACGGCGAGATTGGCCGGTGCAGCGACGAGGACCTCTCGCAGTCGCCGCTCATAACGTCGAACGGCTGCGCTGTCCGACGTTGCCCCGTCCAACTCCGCAAGCGCATACAGCACCTTGGCGTCGCCGCGCAGCTCCTCGAGTGTCTGGCGCGCTTCGGCTTCTCGTCCGGTGAGCGCATAGAGCTTGGCGGTAATGAGCCCGACTTCAGGGCTCGCCGGGCTCAGTCGTCGAGCGCGACGCAACTGGGCCTCGGCTTCTGCGTAACGGCCTCCTCGCAAATACGTCAGGCCGAGGTTCGCATATCCGAGCGGATCTCTCGGCGCGAGCGCCACGACCTTCTTGAACTGTTCTTCCGCTTGCGGCAGCTGCCCCTTCTGGAGATCACTGAGGCCGAGGAAATTCGCGTTCAGGAGTTCCTGCGTGTCGGCCGGCTCCGACCCACAACCATTCGCGGCCAGGGCACATGCGGCGCCGAGCGCCATGGTCAGCCGCGCAATGGGTGTCATCCGATCTCTGTCTCCTCGCGCATCCGTGAGAGTAGAAGGTCAAGACCGTTTGCGAAAGGACCGTTGATAGCGCACCGTTACGGCTGTGACAGGAGACACAATCGACAGCCTTCCGCGACTCCGACGCCACCGACGCGCGCTGACCTCATGCGGTTAGGGCTCTGCAGTTGGTGCGCCGCGCCGGTGCTGGCAGCGCTGTTGACAGGGTGTGAACGCACCAGACCGGCGCCACTCTTCGAGCTTCTCGCTCCGACAGCCACTGGCGTGTTCTTCGTGAACCAGCTCCCCGAAGACACACGCGTCAACATTCTGAACTACCTGTACTACTACAACGGTGGTGGGGTCGCTGCGGGGGACATCAACAACGATGGGCTTTCGGACCTCTATTTCACGTCCAACCTTGGCGCCAATCGGCTCTACCTGAACCAGGGGAACTACCGCTTCGAGGACGTCACGGAGCGCGCCGGAGTTGGAGGTCCGGGGGGGTGGACCAGCGGCGTCACGATGGCCGACGTGAACGCCGACGGGTACCTCGACCTCTACGTCTCGGCCGTCAGCTATCGCGCGATGCAGGGGCGGAACGTGCTCTACATCAACAACGGCGACGGCACGTTCAGCGACGAGACGAGACAGTTCGGACTGGAACATGTCGGCTACTCGACGCAGGCAGCCTTCTTCGACTACGACGGCGACGGCGACCTGGACATGTACCTGCTGAACTCTTCGGTCCACACCGAGCGAGGCATGAGCTCGCGCCCGCAGCGCGAGCCGCGTCATCCCAGGGCGGGGGACCGGCTCTTCCGGAATGACGGCGGCCACTTCGTGGATGTGAGTGCGAAGGCTGGCATTTTCGGCGGCGTGGAAGGGTACGGGCTCGGCGTCGTCGCCAGCGACCTGAACCTGGACGGATGCATTGACCTGTACGTGGCGAACGACTTTCAGGAAGACGACTTCGTCTACATCAACAACTGCAACGGCACGTTCACGGAGTCAGTGGCGAAGTCGATGGGGCACACGAGCCGTTTCTCCATGGGGGTGGACGCCGCCGACATCAACAACGACCTGCGGCCCGACCTCATCACGGTCGACATGCTCCCGGAACGCGAGGTGATTCTCAAGACTTCCGCCAATGCGGAAAGCCGCGACCTCTTCAATCTCAAGCTGGAGGCGGGCTATCACCCGCAGTACGCGCGCAACGCGCTCCAGCTGAACCGCGGAGGCGGGCGGTTCAGTGACATTGGCTATCTGGCCGGCGTGTACGCCACGGACTGGAGTTGGGCGCCGCTGTTCGCGGACCTGGACAACGATGGACGAAAGGACCTCTTCGTGACCAGCGGCATTTACCGCCGTCCCAACGATCTGGATTACATCAACTACGTCAGCAACCCGGCGATTCAAGCGTCGCTGGAGAACGGGATCAGCGAGGCCAATCTTGCTCTCCTCAAGAAGATGCCGCAGATCCCGCTGGCGAACCACGCGTATCGCAACGACGGCGACCTCGGGTTCACCAACATGGCCGACGCGTGGGGGCTGGGACAGCCGGGGTTCTCGAACGGCGCGGTGTACGTGGACCTGAACAACAGCGGCGCGCTTGATCTCGTCGTCAACCGGATCAACGCGCCCGCGGCGATCTATCGGAATCACGCCCGCGAGCGGAACGGACGGCACTATCTCCAACTCCGACTGCGCGGAACCGGCCAGAATAGCGATGGCATCGGCGCGAAAGTGCTCGTCAAGACGGGCGCGACGACGCAGATGCTGGAGCAGATGCTGACGCGAGGCTTCCAGTCTTCGGTCGATCCGCGGCTGCACTTCGGACTGGGGGATGCGGCGCGTGTCGACTCACTCACGGTCATCTGGCCCGACCAGCGTTATCAAGTGCTCGCTGGCGTCGCGGCCGATCAGATGATGACTGTCTGGCAGGACAGTGCCTCCGGGAAATACCAGGCTCCGTCGCGCGGGCGTTCGGCGCCACGTTTCGCGGATGTCACCGTTCGTGCGGGGATCGACTTCAAGCACGAGGAAAACTCTTTTCTCGACTCCAACCGCGAGCCACTGATGCCGCACCTGCTCTCGACGGAGGGCCCGGCGCTGGCGGTGGGTGACGTCAACGGCGACGGTCTGGATGACGTCTACATCGGCGGCGCGAAATGGCAGGCAGGGCGCCTGTACGTCCAGCGGCGCGACGGGACCTTCACGTGGAGCCACGAGCCGGCGTTCGCCGCCGACAGCATCGCCGAGGACACTGACGCGGTCTTCTTCGATGCCGATGGCGACGGGCATCTCGACCTGTACGTCGTCAGCGGTGGCAACGAGTTCTGGGGCGAAGACGATGCTCTCCAGGATCGCCTCTACCGCAACGACGGGAAGGGCAACTTCCGCCGCCGCAGTGGGTCACTGCCGCGCTTCTCGGAGAGCGGGTCCGTCGTGACTGTCGGCGACTTCAACGGCGACGGTCACCCCGATCTGTTCGTGGGGCGTCGAGTCGTCGCCCGCACGTACGGCGTGACGCCGCAGAGCTACCTGCTCGAGAACGACGGACGCGGGCACTTCCGGGACGTGGCGCGCGAGAAGTCGGCCGGCCTCGCCGAGGCGGGGATGGTCTCGTCGGCGGCGTGGATCGACTACGACCACGACGGCAAGCTCGACCTCGTGGTCGTGGGGGAATGGATGCCGGTACGAGTGTTTCATCAGGAGAACGGCCGCTTCGTGGACCGGACGGTGCAGGCCGGACTGGCAGGGTCGCAGGGCTGGTGGAGCACGGTGATCGTCGCCGACGTCGACGGCGACCAACGCGACGACCTGATCCTCGGCAATCTCGGGCTCAACTCGTACATTCGCGCGTCTGCGAAGGAGCCCGCGCGGCTGTACGTCCACGATTTCGCGAAGAACGGCTCACTACAACAGATCCTGACCTTTTACAAGAATGGCGTGAGCTATCCGATCGCGGGCCGCGACGAGATCGTGCAGCAGATTCCGTCGCTGCGGAGCAAGTATCCGTCGTACGCGTCCTTTGGCGCGAGCCGGGTGGAAGATATTTTCTCCCCCTCGGACGTGCGGCTCGCCACGGTGTCGGAGGCGAAGACGTTTGCGAGCGCGGTTGCCGTCAACACCGGCAAAGGCACCTTCGAGCTCCGCCCCCTTCCGCCGGAGGCCCAGTTCGCCCCCATTTACGCGGCTCTGGCAAGCGACGTTGACCGGGACGGCCAGATCGACCTTCTCGTCGCGGGCAACTTCTACGGTGTGACGCCAGTGCGCGGGCGGTATGACGCCAGTTACGGGCTGTTGTTGCGGGGAACGGGTGGCGGGAATTTCGCACCCGTGGACCAGGAGGAGAGCAATCTCGTTGTCGAGGGGCAGGTGAGACACATCAGGGAAGTGCGCACGGTCGGCGGTCAGCGACTGATTGTCGTCGGGCGCAATAACGACAGAGTTGCAGTGCTCAAGGCAATTCGCTGACCGACTCTACCTACCCGCATTCGGACGCCTCACGACATGAACGCCATCCACTTCTGGGACTACGCAGTCATCGCCGGCTACTTCGCCGTGTTGCTCTGGATCGGGATCTGGGCGGCGCGCCGCGAGAAGATTCTGAGTTCCGACTACTTCCTGGCAGGCCGCGATGTGGGTTGGCTCGCAGTCGGGGCGAGCCTGTTCGCTTCCAACATCGGCAGCGAGCATCTCGTGGGGCTCGCCGGGACCGGCGCGGCGAGCGGGCTCGCCGTCGGTCACTTCGAATGGATCGCCTGCTTTATGCTGCTGCTGCTCGGCTGGCTGTTCGTGCCTTTCTACCTGAGAAGCGGCGTGTACACGATGCCGGAGTTCCTGGAACGCAGGTACAACTCCGCCGCGCGCTGGTATTTCACCTGGGTGTCCGTGGTCGGCTACGTGCTCACGAAGATCAGCGTCACGCTGTTCGCCGGCGGCATCGTCATGCGGGCGGTCACGGGGCTCGACATGTGGACGAGCGCCGCCTTGTTGATCGTCGTGACAGGACTCTATACGATCGTAGGTGGACTCCGTGCGGTGATATACACGGAAGTGGCGCAGGCCATCGTATTGATCAGTGGCTCGGCGGCGCTGATGTTCATCGGTCTTCACGACGTCGGCGGATGGACCGCGCTGCATGCCCGGTTGCCGGCCGACTTCTTCTCGATGTGGAAACCGTCGAACCATCCGGATTTTCCATGGACCGGGGTCATCTTTGGCGCGCCGATTCTCGGTGTGTGGTATTGGTGTACCGATCAACACATCGTCCAGCGCGTGCTCGCGGCCAAGAACATCGGCGAGGCCAGGCGCGGAACCATCTTGGCCGGCTACTTGAAGATCCTGCCCGTGTTCATCTTCGTCTTGCCCGGGATGATCGCGGCCGCGCTGTATGCCGATGTCCAGGGCGGCGCCGCGGATACCGCGTACCCGGCACTCGTGACGCGGCTGCTCCCCGCGGGGTTCAAAGGTCTGGTGCTTGCGGGGATGCTTGCCGCCCTCATGAGCTCACTGGCGTCCGCATTCAACTCGTGTTCGACCCTGCTGACGTGGGACGTCTACCGCAAGCTCAAGCCAAAGGCAACGGAGGCGGAGCTCGTCACGTTCGGTCGAGGGTCCGCCATTGTCCTGACCGGGCTCGGACTCGCGTGGATCCCGTTCATGAAGTACGTCTCACCCCAGATCTACATCTACCTTCAGAGCGTGCAGGCGTACATCGCGCCCCCGATCGCCGCGTGTTTCCTCCTGGGCGTTCTCAACAAACGGCTGAACGGCACGGGGGCCATGTGGGCGTTGATCAGCGGGCTCGTGCTTGGCGCGGGGCGTCTCGGCTTGGAGCTCGGGAAATCCCACCTGGCACTCGGTTCCGCATTGCACTGGTTCGCGACCGTGAATTTCCTGCACTTCGCGGCGTATCTCTTCGTTCTCTCCGTGTTGATTCTCGTGAGCGTCAGCTATGCCACGCCGGCGCCGACGGCCGAGCGACTTGCGGACCTGTGGGACGGGACCGCCGCGGTGTCACCGGCGACCGCTGGTGAAACAGGTTTGAGACGCACGAATGTGATCGCATCATTCGTGCTCGTGGGTATCATCGGTGTGCTGTGGATCATCTTCCGGTGACGCGTGCCCAGCGATCAGCGTAGCGCCGGCGTTCCTGTACCCTGGCATCATGAGCGTCGCGAAGGATCGAGCCTGACGAAGCGCAGTTGGCACGCAGCGCTCCGGGCGACAGTCGCCGTGCTGGTGCTCGCGTGTCGGGCGACACCGGCGACTGAGTCCGTTCCGGCAGCCAGCTACGAGCCGTCCCGTGACCTGGGCCGGCTGTTCCACGATGTGCAGATGGGGGCGCTCTTCCCGGACTCCAAAACGTTCGTGGATGCCCGACCGCGCTTCGCGCCCGCGGAAATCGTCAGTCGGTACGCAGTGGCCGCGGGCGTGCCCGGGTTCAACATTCGGGCGTTCGTCGAACAGAACTTCGAGTTGCCGCAGCCGGTCGGCGGCGAATTCCACAGCGACACCTCCCGCACGATGGGGGAGCACATCCGCGCCTTGTGGCCTGTGCTGACGCGCGTGCGAGACACGGCGGATGCGCGTTCGTCGTTGATTCCGCTGCCGAATGCGTACGTGGTTCCGGGGGGACGATTCCGCGAGGTGTATTACTGGGACTCGTACTTCACGATGCTCGGACTGATCGAGAGTGGCCGTACGGATCTCATGAAGAGCATGCTCGACAACTTTGCACATCTGATCCAGACGGTCGGTCACATCCCGAACGGCAATCGCACCTACTACCTCAGTCGAAGCCAGCCACCGTACTTCGCGGCGATGGTCGGGCTGTACGCCCGCGCCGTGGACACCACGCAGGCGCTCTCGTATCTCGACGCGATCGAGGCGGAGCACGCGTTCTGGATGGATGGTGCGGAGCGTCTCGCGGCAGGCGCGGCGCACCGAAGAGTGGTGAAGCTTGCGAACGGGTCGGTGCTCAACCGGTACTGGGACGACAGATCTGATCCTCGGCCAGAATCGTATCGCCCGGACTATGCGATAGGATCATCACTTCCAGAGGCACGGCGCGAGGCGTTCTATCGCAATGCGCGAGCGTCGGCTGAGAGCGGTTGGGATTTCTCGAGCCGCTGGATGCGGGACCCATCGGATCTGCGCACACTCGAAACGACCGACCTTGTCCCTGTGGACCTGAACAGCCTGCTGTACCACGCCGAGCGGACGATCGCGGCGTTCCGGCGCTTTCGCGGTGGCGCCGGCGACGCGGCCGCGGCGGCGCGATTTGCCAAGGCGGCGGAGGATCGCCGCGGAGCGTTACTCGCCGCCGCATATGATCCCACGGACGGTTTCTTCTACGACGTCCGCTGGCGCAACGGCGAGCGCGTGACGGATCGTCCCTCGTTGGCAGCGGCCGCCCCATTGTATTTCGGACTCGCGACGCCGGAGCAGGGGAGAACGGTTGCCGTCCGGCTGGAGCGCGATTTCTTCAAGCCAGGCGGATTCATCACGACCAACATCGCTTCGGGTCAGCAGTGGGATGCGCCCAACGGGTGGCCGCCACTCGAGTGGATGGCTATCGAAGGTGTTCGTCGCTATGGCCGTGCCGACTTGGCCGATGCGGCCCGGTCGCGCTGGCTGGCACTGAACCGCGCCACGTATCGAGCGACCGGCAAGATGACGGAGAAATACAACGTCGCGGACCTGAGTCGGCGAGCCGGCGGCGGCGAATATCCGACGCAGGACGGGTTCGGGTGGAGCAACGGCGTCGCGTTGGCTCTCAGCGCGCAGGAGCGGACAGTTGCGCCAAGCGGCCTGAATAGGATGAGACAGGGCCGCACTGCTCGGACGCACGGGCGTTGAGCCATCGGTTCTAGAGCGTCTTGATGCTCTTGGTGGCCTCGTCCCAAGACACGGCGTTCTTGCGAAAATACGATTCATTCGCCATGTGGCAGGCCAGTGCCGCGTGGTGCCCGAAAACCACGTCCTCGACCACGGGCTTCCGAGCGCGCACTGCCTCGAAGAAAGTCCATAGATGGGGCTTGATGTCGTCGTAGTCAGGCCCGCCGAAAGCGATGGTTTCCGGCATCGCCGCGCGGCCCAGCTCTGGATCGTTGTCCTGGTGCCATTGCCTGATGTACGCGTCGCGCATGGCACGCGGGAAGCTGCCGGCATAGTAGCTGGGCGCCGAATCCTTTCCGGTTTGCGGCGTGTAGCTCAGGCCGAATTCGGTCACTTCCAGAATGCCCTTCGAGCCCTGGAAGCGATATGTCTCCGGCATCTCCGTACCCAGATTCAGCCGCATGGACACGGGCAACTCCCCGTAGTAATAGAGCACGGCGTGAACGTCGGGCATGTTGCGACCATCCTTCCACCGCAGGATTCCACCAACCGACATGGCCTGCTTGGGCGGCTCGTTGATGCCCAACATGAACATCATACCGCTGATCAGATGGACCAGCAGGTCGCCGGCAACTCCGGTGCCGTACTCTTTCCAGCAGCGCCAACGGGCAAAGATCTCGGGATTGAACGATCGTCTGGGGACGGTCCCCTGCCAGGTATCCCAGTCCAGATTCCGGGGTGAGAGGTCCGAGGGTGGCGGATACTGCCACGCCCCGGTGGGATCATTTCGTCCGAGTGATCCCTCGACGAGCGTCAAGTCGCCGATCATTCCCTGCGAAATCAGCTCCTTTGCCTTCGCGCAGATCTGCGAGCTGACACGCTGCGAACCGATCTGGACGATGCGCCCGCTTTTCTTTGCCGCGTCGACCATGGCGACGCCATCGGCTGCGGAGTGGGACATCGGCTTCTCGCAGTAGATGTCTTTGCCCGCGCTCATGGCGTCCACTACCACTTGCCGGTGCCAGTGATCGGGAACCGCCGCCACGATGCAATCGATGTCCTTGTTGTCGAGCAGCGCCTGATAGCGGCGCGTGACAGGCAGATCCGCTCGAACGATTTCTCGCGCCAGCGTGTGGCGCCCGTCGTACAGGTCGCAGGCGGCAGCACACTCGACGTCCGGTAGTGTGATGGATTCGGCCAGGAGCCCCGATCCCTGCATCCCCACGCCGATCATGCCGAAGCGGACCCTGTCACTTGGAGAAAATGCTCCCAGCGTGGCGAGCAACGGTCGGTGTTGCGGCGGCATCGTTTTCGCCGCGAGCGATGCGCCGGCGACGGCTCCAATACCCAGAAAGTCACGGCGCGAGAAAGTAGTGTTCTTCACGGCAGCCTCCATGGGATGTAGTTTCGCCGCGATGGCAGCACGTTCCTGCGGCGAGGCGTCGCCCCATTATGCGAACCCGGCCTATCGATTCGATAGGCCGGGCGTGGCGGTTGGCGAATGATGCGGCTGAAAGGCATCGCCATGCTATCGCTTGGCGCCGACATCAGTTGCTCGACGATCGGAGCGACGCGATCGGACCAGGCCAGCACGAGGTCGTCGCCCGCCGCGCATACCGTCGAGGTGTACGTGACGACCGGCGACCGCGCCAAGCTGTTGCGTCGGGAGGTCGACGTGCACTTCGACGATACCGAAGCGGGTCCCGTTGCCACGATCGAGGTCACCCAAGGACTCGTGTATCAGGAGATCGTCGGCTTTGGCGCGGCACTGACGGACGCGTCGGCGTGGCTCATCCAGAACAAGTTGACACCGCCACAGCGCGAAGCGCTGCTCCAGGAGTTGTTCGGTCGCGACCCGGGAGTGGGATTCAGCTTTGTCCGGCTGGACATGGGCGCCTCGGACTTCTCGCTCCAGCATTACAGCTACGACGACATGCCTGTGGGCGAGACGGACCCGACGCTCGCCAACTTCTCGATCGCTCCCGACCGTGCGGAGACGATCCCGATTCTCCGACGTGCCCTGGCAATCAACCCGCGGCTCACCGTGATGGCGTCGCCTTGGAGCGCGCCCGGCTGGATGAAGACGACGGGCAGCCTGATCAAGGGGACGTTGCGTTCCGACGCGTACGAGTCGTTCGCCGAGTATTTCCGGAAGTTCATCGAGGCGTACGCGGCCGAGGGCGTGCCGATTTACGCGATTACCGTGCAAAACGAGCCGCACTTCGAGCCCGAGAACTATCCCGGGATGCGGCTGGAGCCGGCGGCGCGCGCCAAGTTTGTCGGCGAGCACCTGGGACCCCTCTTCGCCCGCACGGGGATCCGCACGCGGATCCTGGACTGGGATCACAACTGGGACGAGCCCAACTCGCCGCTCCAGATGCTCGCGGACACGACGGCGCGGCGATACGTATCAGGTGTCGCGTGGCACTGCTACGGCGGCGACGTCTCGGCGCAAAGCGTGGTGCGCGACGCGTATCCCGACAAAGACGTCTTCTTCACCGAGTGTTCCGGCGGCGACTGGGCGCCGCGCTTCGGGGACAATCTCGTCTGGACCGCACGGAATCTGATCATCGGCGCCACGCGCAACTGGGCGCGCGGCGTCTTGATGTGGAATCTGGCGCTGGATGGCCGGCACGGGCCACACACGGGTGGCTGCGGGGACTGCCGCAGTGTTGTCACCATCGACGCGTCCGACGGGACCGTGGTGAGAAACGACGAGTACTATGCCTTCGCGCATGCGAGCCGCTTCGTCCGGCCCGGGGCGCATCGTATCGCGTCGAGCTCCGGTGTGGAGGGAATAGAAAGCGTCGCGTTTCGCAACGCCGACGACGGATCCACGGCCGTCATTGTCGTGAACACCAACCCGCAGGAGAAAGTGTTTGCGGTCCGCGCTGCCGCACGGACTTTCCGCTACGCGCTACCGGCTGGCGCTGTCGCGACGTTCCTGTGGAAGTGAATTTGCGGGGCGCGTGCCATCGTTGCGAATCCCACGAGCGTCGCCGTGGCACCACTGACGATCAGCCAGTCCACCCACGTCCGCCCGTTCCGCGCGGCGTGCCGATAAGCTCATGCCACAGTGGCGTCACACCCCCAGAGAATCCCAAGCAAGCTGTTGCTGTTCCATAGCGGGAAGGCGATGCTGAGGCCCACATCGCGTATCGCAAAGATCGTCAGCGTATTCGCGACCGCCCACAAACAACCGGCCAACACCGCCCACACGATGAGGTGCGGCGCTTGGCGCAGATCAACGCGGATGTACGACGTGCCTTGGATCAACGCGGGCAAGCTCCAGCGCGCCAGGAATACGCCGATCACCATCGCGAGCGAGACAATCACGGGCGACAGACCGAGCGTGACCAGCTTGGTCGGCGCTTCCGCGGCCCCCAGCCACGCGCCGGCCGTCAGTCCGCAAAACATCCCCAGGGCCTGCAGCGTTCGAATGCGCGCGGCATCCAACTGGACCGGCGGCGCGGAAGACGCGGAGTGTTCGGCGGCGACGGTGATCACCGAATCCATTTGAGCACGAGCAACCCGCCGACAAGCACGACGACCGGCACCCAGAAGTGCAAATCGTGCAGGACGAGGCTCAACCAGTTACGGGAGTGCTGCTCATGCCGATCGAGGTTCACGGCCGGCAAAAAATCTCCCGGTCAGCAGAATCGCGCAATAGCGCTTTCGTGGCGCATGATCCCGAGGGTTGACGGGTGCGCTTCCGGGCCACACGTTCGATCGGTCAGGATTCAACGTCCGCACCGCTCCTCGCCGCCATCCTGCTATGCAAAGGCGCGAAGTCGTTCGTTTCCTCGGCGCAGCTCTCGCGCTTCCGTTTCTCCCGCGCAGCGCGGAAGCCGCGATCGAGGCTGGCGAGCAACTCCATCTCCGCCTTGGCGGTGGGGAAGTGCCGTTCCGGACGCTGAACGGCGCTCAGCAGGTGCTCGTCACCGATATCGCCGGGATGATCATTCCCGAAACCGACACGCCCGGCGCGACGAGCGTGAAAGTGCCCCAGTTCATCGATCTCATTCTGAGCGAGTGGGCGAGCGACGACGAGAAGGCGGTATTTCTCGCCGGTCTTGCCGACATCGATGCGCGGGCATCGGCACTTGCGTCCAACAGTGTTCAGCCGCAATCGCAAGCCCGCGCGTTGCGTTTCGTCGATCTGGCGCTCGCGCAGAAAACGGAACTGCTCACCGCGCTCGACGCCGCGCGCACGGACACGGCCGGCGCCGGCCTTGCGTTCGGACGCTTGAAGGCCTTGACCGTCTACGGTTATTTCACGTCGAAACCGGTGCAAGAGGAGATCCTGAAGACGCGGATGTTCTTCGCCGGCTACCAGGGCGACGTGCCGTTCACACCCGCGGGCTGACGGCATGGCCCCTCTCACATTCGACGCGATCGTCGTTGGCTCCGGCATTTCCGGCGGCTGGGCCGCGAAGGAACTCACGGAAAAAGGCCTCCGCACCATCGTGCTCGAAGCGGGGCGGCCGATCGATCCCGCCGTGGACTACGTGGAGCACGTGCCACCGCACGAGATGCGCTTCCGAGGCATGGGCGACCGCAATCGTATCGAGCGGTACCAGCCGATCCAGAGACGCTGCGGCGCGGTCGATGAGTACTCGGGCAAGTTCTTCGTGAACGATTTCGACAACCCGTACTCGTTCCCCGAGGACAAACCGTTCTACTGGATCCGGGGGCGGCAAGTCGGCGGTCGCTCGATCATGTGGGGACGTCATACGTACCGCTGGAGCGATCTGGACTACGAGGCAAACGTGAAGCAGGGCGTTGCCGTCGACTGGCCGATTCGATACCAGGACATCGCTCCGTGGTACACCTATGTCGAGCGGTTCGCCGGCATCCAGGGACGACCCGAAGGGCTGCCACACCTTCCCGATGGGGACTTCCTGCCACCGTGGCCGCTGAACATCGCCGAGCAGAAGGCACGCGAGCTGTGTCTCCAGAAGTTCGGCGGCGAGCGGTTGATCACCAACGCGCGCCAGGCGATTCTCACAGAGAATCACGGCGGCCGCTCCAAGTGCCACCTGTGCGGACATTGCGAGCGCGGGTGCATTACGCGCTCCTACTTCAGCAGCCTCAACGCGACTCTTCCTGCAGCACAGAAAACCGGACGCCTGACGCTCCGGCCGTTCAGTGTCGTGCACAGCGTCATCTACGATCCGGCAACCCGTCGTGCGCGCGGCGTGCGCGTCGTTGACGCGAACACACGCAAGATGTTCGATGTCGATGCCAAGGTGGTCTTTCTCTGCGCCTCGTCGATGGAATCGACGCGCATCCTTCTCAACTCGGCGACCAGCGAGTTCCCGACAGGACTGGGTAACTCGAGCGGCGAACTGGGACATAACCTGAGTGACCACATCATGGGCGGCGGTGCACGCGCCACGCTTCCCTGGTTCAGCGATCGGCGCGCCCACGGCAACCGTCCCGGAGCGGTGTTTGTTCCTCGATTCCGCAACATCAAGACGACCCACCCGGATTTCGTGCGGGGCTATGGGTTCGAGGGTGGAGCCGAGCGTGCCGGCTGGCAGCGAGGCTCAGAGATGTCGGGATTCGGCGCAGGCTTCAAGAAAGCGTTGGTCGGCGACCTTGGGCCGTGGGAGATGACGCTCTACGGGTTCGGCGAGATGCTCCCGCGCCACGAGAACCGCATCGAGCTCGATCCCCATCTCGTCGACGCGTGGGGCATTCCCGCGTTGCGCGTGCACTGCACGTACGGGGAAAATGAAAAGAAGATGCTGGATGACATGGTGGTGACGGCGACGGAGATGTTCGATGCCATGGGAGCAACGGACATCACGCCAATCAAGGACGACACCGCGCCCGGATTGGTGATCCACGAGATGGGAACCGCACGCATGGGCCGCGATCGGAAGACGTCGGTTCTCAATGCCCACAACCAGATGTGGGACGTTCAGAACGTGTTCATGACCGATGGTGCCTGCATGACGTCAACCGCCAACCAGAATCCCAGCATCACGTACATGGCGCTGACGGCGCGCGCGGTGGATCACGCGGTGGACCTGCTCAAGCGACGAGACCTGTAGCCAAGCCACCTCAGCGCTGCGCACCGAACTCGATGGCGGTGCGGGCCGAGCCTGACGGTGCGGCTGCCGTCCGCGGGAGACCGCGTAGCGACGGTCGTGCCGACGCCGTTCCTGGACCAGCGGAAGGCGATTCCGAAGAGCTGAAGGCTAGTGCGGCTCGCGTCCCACGATGAGAAGGCGCCACAAGCCGGGTCGCCGCCGCAACAAGTACGCGGCCGCCATCAGGCTCGCCAGACCATTCGCCACGACAATGGACCACCACGGAAGAAACGGTCGCATGTCGCTGGTGAGCCTGCCGACGCCGAGTACCGTGACCACGAATCCCGCCACGATGACGAAGATGACCGCGAATCGCTGTGATGGCTTGCGTTCCGCCTGTCCGACCAAGCCCGTGACGACCTGCCCGATGGCCATGGCGAGGACAAAGTGCAGTGCGTTGTACTGCATGATCGCCGTCCAATCCAGCTGCAATGGGAAGTTGATCGCGCCCGGATCACGCAGGCCAGCAAACACGGCCTTGCCGAGCAGATCCACCGTGTAGAGCAACCCGCGGGCGGCCAGCAGGTCAAAGCCGCTGTAGAACACCGCCACACCCGCGTACCCGATGAGGCCGACCACGATTCCGTCCCGGACGTTGCGATTGGCTGCCAGCATGGTGTCACCTCGGTCTCTCGCGGGGGAGAACGTCGCGACTACCGCGCCGCCGCGCGGACGTCACTCATCAGATCGGCGATTGTGGTCTTTCGGAAGAACGTCTGCAGCGAGTCGGACACCTTGCCCCAACGCGCATGCGCTGGGCATGCAAAGCGGTCTCCGCACTGGGTGCGCCCCAGGAGGCAGTGGCGCTGGCCCACATCATCAAACGCCTCCGTCACGCGCGCCAGCGTGAGGCGTGCGGGTGGAATAGCCAGCTGAAATCCGCCACGCGGCCCGCGCACTGAACGGAGCACGCCCGACCGGGCGAGCAAGTGCAACGTTTTGGAGAGGTAGTTCCGCGGTACGTCGATCACTGCCGCGATTGGGCCCACGCGGACGGGCGTGTCGGCCCCGTTGGTGGCCACGTACACGACCGCGCGAATCGCGTACTGCGACGTTCCGGATATCCACATGCGTTCAGGATCGGATGGTTTTATTTGTCATGTGTATATGATAAAATCGGCGGGTCTGCCACCGCAAGCCGGAGGATAACGCATGAACCGAAAACACTGGTGGATCGGGATCACGGCGCCGGCCATCCTCGGCGCCATCGGCTTCTCCTACATCGGCGTCGTGGTGTTCATCATCGGTGGCGTGATTCCGCTGGCGTGATTCCGCTGGCGTGGTTCATGCTCACGCGATGGGCGCGTCTGCGTGCGGCGCAGTCGGTTGGCGAACCTCCAGCGGTCCATGAGACGCACGCGCCGTGGCCGCCCGTGGGACGCGCCGAGGTTACGACAGCAGGTAGCTGATGACGTCCGTCGCCGTATACCGGCGACGGGTGCCCAGGAATTCAGGAATGCGCAGGAGATCGTCGCCGCTGGTGACGAGCGGTTGTTCGTCGCCATCGGCGCGGTGCTGCGGGAATCCAACGCTGGCGATGAGGCCGTTGCAGAGGCATTGGCGTCCGACTGTATCGGCCGCGACACCACCTTTGCGCACGTAGTCTTCGACGGGTTCCGCGGGGCACCGGTACACAATTTTGCCGGCGCCTGTCCGTGCCGGTACGCGGAGGTATCCGATGTCGCACAGTCGTGGCCGTTCCATACTCCTGGCCTCGCCGCGCAGCTGGCCGATCTTGAAAGGGTATCCGGTGGGCGCTGCTTTGGGATCGGGGTACACCGAGGCAGCACCGGCTGCAACCGCATCAAGCACGCGCTGCCTGAGTTGGGGCGCGAGGCCGGACTCTTCGCAAAAGGCAAACAGCGTGCCAACCTGGATTCCTGCCGCGCCGGCGGCGTGCGCTGCCCGACGACCCTCGGGCGAACCGACGCCGCCTGCCAGCCAGAAGGGCAGGGACAGTTCCCGGAGCTTGGCGAGGTCGACGATGTCGCGGTCGCCATAGACGGGCTCTCCGCGATCGTTCAGTCGAAGCTCGCCTCGGGGTGGCGCGTTGTGGCCGCCGGCGGTGGGGCCTTCCACGACGAAGCCGTCGACGGGCCCATTGGATTTGCGGGCGAGCGTCGTGGCCAGCGATGCCGCCGCAACGATGGCGATGAACTGTGGGCGCGCCAGCGCTGCCGGCGGCGATGCCCAGTAGTCCAGGGGGTCGAAGCGAAGCAACTCGGTCTCTTCGCGGGCCAGGCCCTCGACATCGAAGCGCATGGACGCCGGCCGATGTTCCGCGAGCGCCCCAAGAACTCCCGGGATCTCGCGAGGGATGCCGGCGCCCATCAGAACCACATTGACGCCGGCGAGAATGGCTCCGTACAGGGATGCAATGTTTGGCATCTGCACCTTGGCCAGGAGATTGATCCCTACGGGCCCATCATGCCCTTCCTTGGCGAGTGAGACCTCCACGAAGTTCGCCAGGATGGTCACGCGCTGTCTCGCGGCGCTCACCACCTGTTTGTACATCGGCAACAGTTTGTAGGGGGTGCCGGGGACGCGTCCGTTCGGGTTGAAGTACCGGGCCAGCACTTCCTGGGCGACGCCCGGGATTGGAAAGCGCTCCAGGGCCCGGCGCATGTGGCCGCCGAGGTCGCCGTCCTGCAGCCTGCGCACCAGCACGGTGTCCAGGCCGGTGCCGGATACGACGCCCAACTGGCCGGCGCGCGATACTGCGTTGGCAAGGCGCCAGTTTGACACGGCGACACCCATGCCTCCCTGGATGATGTGTGGCAATGTGTGCGTGGCAGGCATGGAGATTGGCAGGAGGAGATCTTTCACTGTGACGGACTCGTCTGACGCGCCAGGAGCTGCCGGCGACCGGCGTCGAACGTCACGAGTGTAACGCGCGCCTGTGTGAATGTTAGCGACGTGTCGAGCACGAGGAGCGCGGGAACGGCGGCGCGCGCGCGCCGTACGCGCTCGTCCGCTTCTCGACGGGCGCGTCCCGCGAAGACGCCCGTATCCGCGTCCGTCGCTGGCGGCGGCGGCGGCGGCGGCGCGGCGGGGGTGGCGCCCTCGGGCCGTTCGCGTCGCGCGAAGGTGACGCGCACGCGATGTTCGCCGCCCGCGAGGACGAAATCGCGCAGCACATACAGCGGACGGTCGTGGCGCAATCCTGATCCGCGGACGACTGACTCGTGGAGGATGCGGCCGTCCGCTTCCACGCGCAGTACGTACGTGGCGGAGCGACCATCGCAATCGACTCGCTGGCGCATGTGCTCGCCGCGCTCCGCCAGTTCCGCCGCTGATACCTCGCGGCATACCTCTATGCGCTCCGGAACGGCCCGCCATGAAAGACGCAGGCGCGCCGAATCACGGTCGTGGTAGGGCAGGGGCGCGGCTGAGGCGCGCGCCATTACCAGCAGCGCGAGCGCGCTGACGAGCGCTGCGATCGTCCATCGTGCCAACCGCCGCGGTGTGATCACTGCCAGGCCCGTTCCGCCACTGCGGACTCACATTCGACCTCGATCGCCGAATCGGGATCGCGCCGCGGCAGATCCAGCGTCGCGAGGTGGACGGCAAACGCATCAAACTCGGCGATCAGTTCGTCCAGATTTCCGGGTGCCGAGGTCGCGAGGTGCACCCGCCGCCGATCCACGCGTGGCTGCAACTCCGCCTCGCGATCGCTGTAGACGCGCTCGTGCAGCCACTTGGGTCCTTCGCGAGCGGCGCAGTCCCGCGGAGGGCAGCCGACGACGATGACCCCGGGCGCCCCGCTCTTCACAAAGAATTCGATCAACGAGGTGTGGACGCCGCCCACGCACGGTACCGCATGCAGCAGGGCGCCGCGCGCGCGCAGGGCCGCCGAATGTCCGGCCGGTGCCTGTTGGCAATTGATGGCGACGATCGACGTGAGTTCGGCGTCGATGAATTCGTAAGTCGCGCGGGTGGTGGCCAATTGATCCCTGCCCGAGCGGCCCGGTGGCCCGACGCCCATCGGCGCGCAGGATCCCGCGCAGATGCCGCAGCTCACACATCGCGCGGGATCCACGCGCGCCATCAATGTTGGGCGATCATCGTCGCGCGGCACCATCGTGATGGCGCTCCACGGGCAGTCCTGGGGGCACTGATTGCATCCGGTGCACAGCCGCGAGTCCACGACGCTGGGCGCGAAGGCTCCCTCCCGCGGCTGGCGCATGGCCAGCGGCACCAACACGGCGACGACTGCAACGGCGAGCGTCGTGCCCCATACCACGGCCGTTGGGGTGGTCTCCGACAACGGCAGCCACCACGCAATGAACAGGTCAGTCGGCGTGGCATGCGGGAGCGCAAACCCGCTCGCCGGCTCGCCCAGTGGCGCCGGCAGAAGCACGGAGGCCGCGGTCAACGCGCCGATGATACTCCACAGCAGCGGCTTGGGCGGAAGCAACGTGGGGCGCGCCACATGCGAGACGTGGAGCCACAGCCCGGCTCCCATGACGAGTGGCAGTGCGATGTGAACGAAGAGGTTCACAAAGAAGAACGCGCTCGGCACGGGACCGTCGCCCGCGAAGATGCGGCTCAACGGCTCGGAAAACACGGGAAGGGCGTCCAGGAGGCGGGCGCCGTCCAGCGCCAGACGCTCGCCGAAGGAGTCCCACGCCATGACGAAGCCAGTCCAGGCGCACACGAGTGCCGCACCGAACAGCCCCAGCCCGGACAGCCACGCCACGGCCCGCGGACCCCAGGTTCGACCCTGGGCGAATATGCGAAGGGCGTGCAGGACCGCGGCAATGACGAACAGATCGCTGGCGTATCGGTGCAGGCTCCGCATCCAGCTGCCGAGCCATGGGTCCGCGGCGATCCGGGCCACGGAGGCCGCGGGTGTTCCCAGGCGATAGAACAGGATGAGATACAGCCCCGTGGCGAGGAGCACGAGCAGCATGGCGACGGCGACGGTGCCGGCCTGGTGCATCGGGTTCCAGCGCCATCCATAGAGCCGCGTGGCGGCGGCGTCGAGGACGGTGAGGGCGCGGGTAGCGCCGCGCGCGAGGGGTCGCATGCGGAAGAGGGAGGACTTGCGCATAATTTATCATACCAACATGATGTTCACCAGAAAAGCGTCAGGGTGTGCCCGCAACGCAGCCGGTCTGCCCGTCACTCGAAGCCGGAGGATGCTCCATGGATCCGTCGCCGGACGATACGCCTGAGTCGAAGCAGCTCCCGCTTGGCCAGCGCCTGTTCGACAACGTGTACCTCATGCTCGCGCTTGGCGTGCTCGTGATGCTCGTGGTCTTCACCGGCTGGGGCATGTGGGAGATTCTCTCTATGCCCGACGGCACCCTTCCTTAACGAGGCACCCATGCTCACCAAAGTTCACACAGGACTTGAGCCGGTGCAGGGCGTCTGGTGGAAGCCCGCGCACAAGGCGGAGAAGGTCTGGGTCGCGGTCGCGTTCGCGTGGTGCATGGTGCTGTTTGCCATGATGCCACTGTGGCACTGGAAGGGCGGCCAGAATCCGTCGGGCGTGCGGACGCGCGTGGATCCCAAGGCGTACTTCGCGCGCACGGTGGCGTTTGCCCAGCAATACAAGGTCGGAGACGACCGGGGTGTCCCGATCGTGCAGCCGCCCCCGGGAGCTGATGTCTACCTCGCCGGTCTCACGTATTCGTGGTACCCGATTCTGCAGCTGGAGCAGGGCAAGGAGTACATGCTCCACATTTCCTCGGTGGACGTGAATCACGGGTTTTCACTGTACCCGCTGAACGTCAACTTCGCCGTCGTGCCCACGTTTGACTACGCGTTGCGCGTGACGCCGACGGCGGCTGGCGACTTTCGCATCATCTGCAACGAGTTCTGCGGCATTGGCCATCACACGATGGTGGGCCGGGTGATCGTGGTGGACTCGGCTGGGCGCTCTGTTGCGGACAACACCGGGGCCCGTGTGGGCCAGGGAGGTGTGCGATGACGGCCGCGGTCGCAGGCGCTGCTCCCGGGTTCCGCACCTGTCCGGTGACGGGTCGCAAGATCGACTTGCAGGCGGAACGACTGATCAAGTTCAATGCCGTGGTTGCGGTCGTCGCCTTGCTGGTGGGCGCGACGGCGGCACTCCTGCTCGCGCTCACGCGCTGGCAGGCGGTGCATCTGCTGCCGGCGGTGTGGTACTACCGCATCCTGGGCGTGCACGGCATGAACATGCTGATCTTCTTCATCATCTTCTTTGAGATGGCGGTGCTGTGGTTCGCCGGTACCGTGCTGCTCGATGCGCGACCCGCCGCGCCGCGGTACGGTTGGTTCAACTTTGGCTTGATGCTCCTGGGCGCGCTCATCGTCGAGTTCATGCAGTGGAGTGGCCGAGCGGACGTGCTGTATACGTCGTATCCCCCGCTCAAAGCGCACCCGGCCTTCTATTTGGGCATCATCTTCTTCGCGGTGGGGGCACTGGGCGTCGTGGGGCAGTTCTTCGCCACACTCACGATCGCCAAGCGCGAGAAGACGTACACGGGGTCGATGCCGCTGGTGGTGTACGGTGCGATGGCGGCGGCCGTCATCGCCGTGATCACGCTGCTGCACGGGGCGATGGTCTACATCCCGACCTTCCTCTGGTCCATCGGCGTCATTCCCAGCGTGAATCCGCAGATCTATCGACTGCTGTGGTGGGCGTTGGGCCACTCGGCGCAGCAGATCAACGTGGCCGCGATGGTGGCGATCTGGTACATGCTGGGCGCGCTGACGGTCGGTGCGGTGGTGCTGAACGAAAAGGTGAGTCGCTGGGCGTTCGTGCTCTACATCCTGTTCATCTCGATGGCGTCCGCGCACCACCTGCTGGTGGACCCGGGCTTTGGACCGGCGTGGAAGATCGTGAACACGTCGTACTTCATGTATATGGCCGTGCTGGCGTCCATGGTGCACGGCTTCACCGTGCCGGCCGGGATGGAGCTTGGCATGCGGCTGCGCGGGTTCACCGACGGACTCTTCGGGTGGCTGCGACGCGCGCCGTGGGGCGATCCCGGGTTCTCGTCGCTGATTCTCTCGGTCGTGGTGTTCGGCTTCTTTGGCGGCATCACAGGCGTGACGATCGGCACGGAGCAGATCAACATCATCGCGCACAACACGCTGCGCGTGCCGGGGCATTTCCACGCTACGGTGGTGAGCGGCACGGCGGTCGCGTTCATGGGCGCGACGTACTATCTGCTGCCGCTGGTCTTCCGACGGAAAGTCGCGTTTTGGCGCTTGGCACAGTGGCAGCCGTACCTCTTTGCGGGCGGCATGCTGCTGGTGGAGACCGGCATGACGTTCGCCGGCAGCTTTGGCGTGCCCCGGCGGCACTGGGACATTTCGTTCTCGCAGTCGGCGTTTGACGTGCCGTTCAACCCAGCCGTGGATCTCTTTCTTGCGATCATGGGGATCGGTGCGATCATCGCCGTGACCGGGGCCTTTGCATTCATCCTGATCGCGGTGAAGTCTGTGTTCTTTGGCGAATCGGTGACGTCGTTCACGCGCGGCGTGGCCATGGTCGGCATTCCGCAGGGACTGACCCACCCGCCGGTGCACGCGGCCAACGTCAATGAGCTCAACGAACAGCTGCATTCGTCGAAGGGCGGCAAGCTGGGACCGACGCCGGGAACGGTCGTGCTCGTGACGGTGTTCTTCCTGGCCTTCATGCTGTACTACTTCACCAACTGGAAGCTGCTGAGTTTCCTTTGGAGAATCGGGTAGAGCGAGTGCGGGGCGCGGGATCCGGCGTGGCGATGGGTGCGCTCATCGCCATTGCCGCGATCACCGCGGTGTGGTGGGGGCTGGCGCTCTGGCCCACCGGCGTCGGGGATCCCGAGTGGCTTCTGCGGACCCGCGCCGCGTGTTTCGGCGCGGCGCCGGGTGGCTTGCCGGACGCAGGTGGTTGGGTACTCCTGATCGGTGAGCCGCTGGGGATGGTGGGAGTGTTGTTGGCGGTCTGGGGTCGCGCACTGAGAGACGATCTGCGGCGGCTGCGCGCTGATCCTGTGCGAAGGCTGGTGGCCATCGGCTTGGTGATCGCGGCGGTCGTCGGCGTGGGGCTGTTGGGTGTGCGAACCACGCGCGCCTACGCGGCGATGCGAGTGCCAATCTCCGGCGGACCCGGCGTGGTGGTCCGGCCCGACGCCCGGGTCCCCGCGGTGGCGCTCACCGATCAGCACGGGCGACGCGTATCGCTCGCCGCCATGCGTGGGCGCGCATCGCTGGTCACATTCGCGTTCGGACATTGCACCACCGTCTGTCCCACAATCGTGCGGGATCTGATGACGGCGCGGCGCGCCGCCCTCCGGCCGGACATACGACTGGTGATCGTGACGCTCGATCCATGGCGGGACACGCCGGATCGGCTGGCGACCATCGCGTCACACTGGAACCTTGAGCCGGACGATCACGTCCTCTCCGGGAGCGAGGCCGAGGTGAACGCAGCGCTCGACTCGCTGGGGATCGGGCGGCGGCGCAGCGGCATCACCGGCGACATCGAGCACGCCGCAACGGTGCTGGTCATCGACGAGCATGGGAAGATCGCTTGGCGTCTCGAAGGTGGCTGGGGACGCGTCGGCGACCTACTCCTGCGACGGTGACCTGAACCCCCCCCGGCTTGCGCGCCGCGCCATGGGGATCATTTCACAGGGCGGTCGAGCAGTTGTCGCACGGTGTTGAGGAGAGCCGTCACGGAAAACGGCTTTTCCATGAACTCCATGCCTTCGCCCAGGCTGCCATGGCGCGTGATGGCTTCATCCGAGTAGCCGGACATGAGAATCACGCGGAGCTCGTGCCGGGATGCGAGCAACTGGGCCGTCAGCTCCGGTCCGCTCAGGCCGGGGAGGACGACATCCGAGATCAGCAGGTCGATGCGGCCGCGGTGCCGGCGTGAGAGCTCCAGGGCCTCCCGAGGGGTTGCCGCGGACAGGACGGTGTAGCCGCCACGCAGCAGGATTCGCCCCACGGTACTCCGCACGCCCTCGTCGTCTTCGACCAGCAGGATGGACTCGGACCCGGTGGCAAGGGCGTCGGAGGCGGCGACTTGCTTCGGGGCACCGATGTCCTGTTCTTCGTCGGTGATTGGGAAATGCAGCGTGAACTCGGCGCCCTGGCCGGTTTCGCTTCGCATCGCGATGTGTCCGCCCATCTGGCGCACAATGCCGTACACGCTGGCGAGTCCCAGTCCGGTGCCTTGGCCACCCTTGGTGGAAAAGAACGGTTCAAACAAGTGAGCGCGGGCCGTTGCATCCAGGCCCGCGCCGGAATCGCGAACGGCGAGGCACACGAACGATCCCGGCGTGGCGCCCTCGTGCGCTCGGGCGTACGCATCGTTCAGTTCGCAGTTGCGGGTATCGATCTCGATCACGCCACCCCCCGGCATGGCGTCCCGCGCATTGAGGACAAGGTTCAACACGCACTGCTCCACCTGGCTGGGGTCGATCCGGGTCTTCCGGAGATCGTGGCCCAGGTTCAGCCTCAACTCCATGTTGTCGCCAATCGCGCGGGAGAGAAACCCCTCCAGCCCCTTCAGGATCGTGTTGAGATCCAGCGGGCGAGGCCGAAGCACCTGCTTGCCCCCGAAAGCCAGGAGCTGGCGGGTGAGCGCGGCCGCGCGCTCGGCTGCCTTGACGATTTGTCCGAGGTCCTCGCGCGCGGGGTCATCGGCGGCCAGCTGCGCCGTGATCAACTCAGCGTACCCCAGGATCGGCATGAGCATATTGTTGAAATCGTGGGCTACGCCGCCGGCCAACCGCCCCACGGACTCGAGCCGATCCGTATGGCGCACACGTTCCTCCAGCTCCGCCTCTACCGAGCGGTCCTCGATCGAGACGAGCACGTGTTTCGTGGGTTCATCGTCGCGGTAGATGCGCCGCACGTTGAGGATGAGATGCTTGAGACCCACGCGGGGAAACTCGTGCTCCAGTTTCAGGTCCAAATAGCGCGTGTTTCGGGGCAGCAGTGCGAGAAGGACCTCCTTCAGCACGGGAATGTCCCACGCGCCGTCGGTAATGGAGAAGAGATTGCGTCGGTTCGTTTCGGCCGGGGTGGTCTTGAAGCACTGATGGAACGCCGGGTTGGCGAGTTCGATGCGGAGGTCGGCATCGAGCACCAACTGAGGCACGCGGGAGTTCTCGACGATACCCTGTGCCAGCCGGGCGGCATCGAGCAGCGCATGTTCGGCGCTGCGGCGCGCAAATGCGGAGGCCAGCTGGGCCGCTGACGCCACGATGAGCCGCACCAACCGGTCGTCGCGCGGTGCGGCGTCGGTGCGCATCAGCACGATGACCGCGACGGTGTTGCCCTCTGGCCCGACGGGCACGCCGAGTGCCGCCTTGATCCCATGCGCTTTGACAGCCTTCGCAACGGCCGGCGACAGACTGCCGTCGCGCGACAGGTCATCGACCCACTCCGGCTGGCCGGTGGCCCACACCCTCCCGCACAGTCCTTGGCCTTCCGTGAACGTGAGCGTCTCAAAGAAGGACCGGATTTCGGCGAACGCTCGTTCTTCGGCGGGCCCGCGCTGTGGGAACCAAGCGGCGCCGGGCTCCAGTGTGGCTCCCGACCGATGCAGGAGAAACGACACGCCGAACGTCCACGGTGTCTGATTGCAGATGGCCTGTATGGCGTCCGCGAGGGCGTCCTTGTAGGTCTGTGCCGTCGCGGTCGTGAGGGCCATTTGGTGCAACAGCTCGGCCTCTTTCTGCAGCAGCACGCGCGACGATACGTCGCGAACGGCGGCAATGGTGAAGCGACCGTCCGCGTCCTTGAGCGGACTGAGGCTGATTTCAACGGGAACTTCCGCGCCGTCCTTTCGGAGTGCTGTGAGCGTCCGCCCTTCGGCCATGGATCGCGCGCGCGGCGCCGCGGCGAACGCGGCGCGATGCGCCGTATGCGCTTTCCGGGCTCCAGGTGGAATGAGATCGTCCACCGATCGGCCCAGAAGCTCATCGCTGGTGAAGCCAAAAACGTCTTCGACGCGCGGATTCGCGAAGACGATCTTGCCGGACGCATCAGCGACAATGATCGCGTCAGGCGCGTGATTCAGCAGTGAATAGTCAGTCATGCTGGTCTGGGTAGCCGTCGTCGGCAGGGCCCTCCCACGCTCTCCAGTATCGTCCGCGAACGCGAGTTGTTGTGTCGGCTGGCCGACACTCGCAGAGCGCGGCAACCCGGTAGCTTTTCCCGTCGGAGGTGCCCAGACACCATTGCTAGACAGACTCTGCAAGGTTGTACTTCGCGATCCCGAAACAACGACGCGCCAGGTGTCTCCGGGCGCGTTGCTGTCCCCTTTTTCCGAAGACCCACTTCGCGTCGTCGTTGAAGGGGCGATCGCGGTGGAGTTTCTGGGCGCTGATTCAGAATCGAGGATACTGGAAGTGCTCGTTCCCGGCGACTGCGTGCCTTGCTGGCCGGACGCAGGCGAATCGACGCCGCAATTCGGGTTGCGAGCGATGGTGGCGTCGAAGGTTGCCCGGGTGCCGGAGCGCGCCTTTGAGCGGGTGATCCAGCGCGAGCCGGAACTTGTCCGCGCGTTTGGATTGCAGCTCGTCCAGCAGCACTCCGAGTTGCTTGAGCGGCTCGCGTCAGCGGTGCAGAACTCGGCGATGTGTCGGGTCAGCGGCGCCGTGGACTACTTGCGCCGAAAACTGGGACAGCGGTGCCCCTTGGCGGAGGGAACGAGGATTCCGCTGTCTCAGGTCGAAGTGGCGAAGGTTGCCAACCACACGCGCCAAACCACCAATGAGGTCCTGGCCCAACTGCAAGCAGTCGGCTTGGTCAGGGTCGAGCGCTCCATGATCTGCGTCCTGGACTTGGACGGCGTCGCGTCGGTCGCCGGGGGCAGTGACGCGGTGCCGGTTTGGGAGCCGGCGCACGCATGCAAGTTCGTGAGTCCCGATGCAGTGCTCACGTGTTATCCCCTTCGTCGCGCAAAGCCGGCTTCGTCGCAAACGAAGTGATGCCGGCGAACACAGCGTACGCGAGGAAGCGCGGTGCCGTGGGAACACTCGGGTCACGGCTCACGTAGTACGGGGGTGCGGATTCGTGTCGCACTTCTGCTGTCCGCGGCGGTCGTCACAACGCTGGCGTCGGCATGCGTGGTCTGGCTGGTGCGCGACCCGGGGCCGTGGTTCGCCGAGCGTCGATCGAGGATCGTCACGGTCCAGGAGCACCCCGCGGTTGTGTCCGGCCAGAGCCGCTTGCAGTCCGTTCGCGTGGTCGCCGCCAGTGGACTCGCGGTAGACCTGACGTGGAAGCGCTCGCTCGCCGACAGTGGGCGGCGGCTGCCGCTGGCCGTGATCCTCGGCGGTCACCTGATGGGTGCGGAAGCCGCGAGAATGGTGGGCGAGACGCCGGGGGTCATGGTGGCCGCCATCTCGTATCCGTTCGCCGGCGACCCGCGGCCGGGCAGGGCGACGTTCCTTCGGCAGGTTCCCGCCATCCGGCGCGCGTTCCTGGATACGCCGCCGGCACTGATGCTGGCGCTCGACTACCTGCGTGCGCGTCCCGATGTCGACACGACGCGCGTGGAGGCCATCGGTGTGAGTCTGGGCGCGCCGTTCATCACGATCGCCGGTGCACTGGATCCACGATTCACGCGCGTGTGGGCGATGCACGGGTCGGGTGGCTCGTACGCACCGCTCGCGATGAACATGGAACGCACGATCAGATTCGCGCCGCTGCGGGCGGTCGCCGCGGGGATCGCCAACGTCATTGTCGCCGGCCCGCGTTTGGCGCCCGAACGGTGGGTGGGGCAGATCGCGCCGCGTCCGTTCATCATGGTCAACGCCGAGGGAGACGAGCGTCTGCCGCGCGCGGCCGTGCAGACTTTGTACGACCGGGCGCGGCAGCCCAAAGAGCTGATCTGGATGTCCGGCGCGCACATCCATGCCGACGCCGAGACGATTCAGCGACTCGTCGGGATTGTGCTGCAGCGCGTGAAGACGCCTTGAGGCGAAGCAAAACGGCCGAAGCGCCCCCGCTCCGACCGTTCTGCTCTGCGCGCTTCGCTTTTTGGGAGAACTACGCGCGCTTTCCTATGGTGCGACGAAAGCGCAAACCACGTGGACTTCCAGGCCCCAGTTGGGATTTCCGTTGGAGCCAGCCTTCCCATTCCAGCCATTGCCCGATGGATCCGGGACCGATGAAACCGTGATGGGCATTGGGGAGCCCGGCACGGTGCCGAAGATGTTCACGCCGCCGCCGAGCGCTCGCTTGCCGGGTGGGCACATCGCCGTGAATCCGAGTTCCGGCGAGGCCGACGGTCCGACACCGGACCTCCTGATCTCATAGCCACTGACGCCCGGTGGACCTTGCGGTCCAGGGGGACCCTGAGGTCCAGGGAGACCCTGCGGTCCAGGGAGACCCTGCGGTCCAGGGAGACCCTGCGGTCCAGCGGGTCCGGCCGGGCCAATCGGGCCAAGCAGACCCATCGGACCCTGCGCGCCAAGGTCACCTTTCGGGCCAATCGGACCCTGTGTGCCAACATCACCTTGTGGTCCAGCAGGACCCTGCACTCCGGCGAGACCTTGAGCACCAACATCACCCTGGGGACCCTGGGCACCTGGTACGCCTGGAGCGCCCTGCGGGCCGACGGCCCCCGTTGCACCATCCGCACCAGTGGCCCCAGCAGGTCCAGCGTCACCCTGCGGACCGGCGGGTCCCGCAGGACCCTGAGGGCCCATTGGTCCGGCAGGGCCCATTGGTCCGGCGGGGCCTGGGTCTCCAGTGCCGCCACCGCCGCCGAAGCTGAAGAGCACGTGCTGGTGCGAAGCACACCGCGGTTTGGTGTCGGGTGTCTTTACACGGTAGACTGTGCCGCTGTTCGGCACGTAGCAGGCCCACAGCGTGCCACTGCCGCTGCCACTGCCATCATGGTCATCATCGCTATCATCGTGCGACCGGCTATTGGCCGCCGCGCCAGTGGCCTTCGCTGCCTGCGCCGATTGCGCGTCGAGGACGTCCGGCGATAGCCACAGCGCCACCGCGGCCAACACGTACAGCCAAATCGCCCATGGTCCGCGCTGTCTGGTTCCTGTGAAGCTCATCGTAGCCCTCCGGCGGCACCACGCCGCGCATTTGAGATTTCAAGGGTCGTCACATCGAGTGCGAGCAGGATCGCGGTGCGATCGGCGTCACCGCTGCCGTCGGTGTCCATCGACGCAGCCTGCGACAACGCCTCGCGAGCATCGCGCAGGTTCCTCCCGGCTTCATCCATGCGGCCGACGGCCAGGCTGGTATTCAACTTGGCGATGGCGTCGCGAAAGCGAGCCCTGGCATTGGTGCTCTCCAGAGCCTCATGCATGCGCAGGTCGACGTCACCAAGCACAGTATTCACCGCGAGCGTCGCGTTCGCGTTGAGCACGACCGGTGATTCCGGCGGCGTGGGCGTATCGGCGCACGACAGCGCGGTTACCGCGGTGGCGAGCACGAAGGCGACCCGCGCCCTGGCGACGGGTGAGCCGCGAGGACTGGACAGGTTGTAGCCTGGTTGCATCAGCAGTTCTCCGAACAGGGTCCGTGGAGCGGTGCAAGCATAAGGGGTGCGCGACACCACCTCGTCACCGGGCCGTCACCGCTGGCGACCAGGGCTATATGCCCATAATTTGGGCATTTAGCGGAGTGTCGGAGTTCGTTTCGCCCCCTCATGCCAGGCCAGGCGAAGAAGTCATGGCACGGTTACGGACGTTCGGCGCGTTGGAGTTGAGCGACGCCGCCGGCCACACCATCGACGCGATTCTCGCGCGCCAGCGACGCGTGGCGCTGCTGGTGTACCTCGCCGTCGAAGGGCGCGGCGGGTTCGTGCGGCGTGAGTCGTTGTTTCGCGTCTTCTGGCCGGAGCTGGACCAGGCGCGCGCTCGGGCCGCGCTGCGGCAGTCGCTATACGTGTTGCGATCCGAGGTTGGCGAGGACGTGGTGGTCGCGCGCGGCGCCGAGGAGGTGGGCGTGAGCGCCGCACTGGAGTGCGATGCCACGAAGTTCGAAGAGCAGGCCGCGGCCGGTCGGTTCACGGACGCGCGCGCCCTTTACCGGGGGCCATTCCTCAACGCGTTTTTCATTTCCGACGCGCCCGAGTTCGAGCGCTGGGTGGATGAACGGCGCGACACGTTTCGTCGGCGCGCCGCCGCTTGTGAACAGCAGTTGGCCGCAGCCGCACGCGAGCGGGGCGACCTGACCGCGGCCACCGCCCACCTTCGCCAGGCGTTGGAGTTGGAGCCGACAGACGAGGCGACGCTGCGCCAATTGATGCGCGTGCTGGAATCCGCGAGCGACCGCGGTGCCGCGTTGCGCGAGTACGCGCAGTACGCCGAACAGCTTCGCCGGGACTACGAGATCGAGCCGTCGGCTGAGACCCACGGCTTGGCCGAGGAGATCAGGGAAAGCGGGCGAGGCACCGAGCGGACGCACGGCCAACGGCCGTCGCCCGGGATTGCGACCACGCGGACGTCTCCGGGCGGAGCGCTCGCGCAGGCGACGCCAACCTCGAGTCGCCTGCCGCTGTTCGCGGCCGTCGCGGTGATCATCGCGGTGATTGCAGTCCTCGCCACTTTCCGTGCGACCCGGAGTACGGACAACACCGACCGCAACGAACCGCGCCTTGTCGTGATGCCGTTCACCGTGCGGGGCGGGGCCGAGCTCACCTATCTCGGCGAAGGGATGTCGGATCTGCTGAGCACGAGCCTGGACGGGCCGGACCTGTTTCGCGCCGTGCCGCCAGCCATCGTCTTGCGCGATGCGCGGGAGCGCAGCCCGGACGCCACCGAACCGAACGCCGCGCGGGCCGCCGCGCGACGCTTGGGCGCGTCGCATTTCGTTTCGGGATCGTTGATTGCCGCGGAAGGTCGCGTTCGGTTCGACGCTCGGCTGTATGCCAGCGGCGTCGCGTCACCCGTGGCAGAGGCCATGGTGGAGGGCAGCCCGGACAGCATCTTCGCGTTGGTGGATCGCCTGACGGCGCAACTGATCGCGGCGTCGCTCGGTCGCGCGCCGGCCGAGCGGCTGCGCGGAAGCGCGGCGATGACGACTCGCTCTCTGGGCGCGCTCCGCGAGTACCTCGGCGGTGAACGCGCGTTGCGCGCCGGCGCGTTTGGATCCGCGGTCGAGTTCTTCCGGCGGGCCGTCGCCGTAGACAGCACGTTCGCGCTGGCCTACTACCGGATGAGCATGGCCGCCGAGTGGCTGGGCGAACCGGAGCAAGCGCTGGCCGCGGCCGCGGCGGCGAATCGCCACGCGCGCCGCTTGTCCGTGCGCGATGGGGCGCTCCTGCGGGCGCACTACACGATGCTGCGTGGGGCGGACGAGGACGCCGAACAACAGTACCGTGCCATCCTCGCCGCCTATCCGGACGACGCCGAAGCGTGGCTCAAGACCGGCGAGATCCGCTTCCACAACAACCCACGCCGAGGACGGCCACTGGCGGAGG
Source organism: Gemmatimonadota bacterium (assembly GCA_038060705.1). Classification (GTDB taxonomy): domain Bacteria; phylum Gemmatimonadota; class Gemmatimonadetes; order Gemmatimonadales; family Gemmatimonadaceae; genus DASPMP01. Next base: position 27,195 of record JBBTFS010000050.1, on the reverse strand, counting down.
CGCGCGCGCCCTTCCTGCACGTGCTGTCCTACGCGCCGGCGCACCGCGCAGCCTTGTTGCATCTGGTGCGCATCGCGGCGTTCGAGCGCGATCTGCCGCAGTTGGACTCCTTGAGCAGACGCTATCTCGCGCTGGGTATCGCGGACGGATCCTTGGGCGTGAGACTCGTCGTGGCATCGGCGCGTCGGGACAGCTCTGCCCTCGTGGCGCTGGCGCGATCCTCGAAGGGTGACGCTGACGAGGCGATCACGGATGCCGCGCGCGATGCATTCATGTATGGACGCAACGCGGCGGCGGCGCTCGCCGTTCTCGAGGCGAACCTGGCGTCCACGCGCGGCACCGAGCGGCGCGTGCTGACGCATCTCCAGATGGCGGTGATCGAGCAAACGCGTGGCCGAAGGAACGCCGCCCGACAGCACTTCCAGATGGCGGCCGGCATCGGCAGTCCCGAGTCGGTGCACCTCTTGCAGGCGCTGTACGCACTGCACGCGGACCCGCATACCACGACGGCCGAGTTGACGGCCCTCCGCGATACCCTGGCGGCGCGACGCCCAAGCGCGGGGTCCGGGGCGGTGCGCACGCCGCTGATGCTGGCGTTGTTGGCGGCGGCGCCGGTGTTGCGCGCGTCGTTGCTCGCCGAGATCGCCCTGCGCCTGGGCGATACGACGGGCGCCAGGAGAATCGCACGCGACATCGAGGCCCTGCCGGTGACGGCCAGCGCCGCGATGGTGCATCAACAAGTGGTGCACCTGACGCGTGCGCGCTTGGCCGGGGCCGAGCGACGCTCCGACGTCGTCTTGAAGGAACTCCAGGCCATACGGCGGCCCAGCGGTGACCTGCCGGCGAACTGGGGGTTCCCGTGGCACGCCGCGCAGCGACAGGCGCATGCGGACGCCCTGATCGCCAACAAGCTCGAGCGTGAGGCGGTCGAACTCCTCACCAGCTTCGAGTTCCAGAGCCTGTTCTTGTATCCGTTCGCGCCCATCGGGTTTCTGCGCGCCGCACAGTTGAAGGAGATGGGTGGGGATTCCGCGGGAGCGACGCGGGACTATGCGCGCGCGGTGGAATTCTGGGCCGATGCGGAGCCCGAATACCGTGAGTCGGTGGCGCGTGCGAAGGGCCGCATGGCTGCGTTGAGTGCACGGGCGCGGTGAGCCCAGCCGCGCAAGCGGCAATCTCACCACGAAGGTGCGGGATTCCCCGATGTTCTGGCGCACCCGGACGCGCACATTGCATTAGGGCGAATCCCGAATCGTGGGAGCGCGGGAGGGGGCTATGGTCGGAGCATTGGTAGTGATCGTGCTGGCTGGTTTGCTCCTGCCGATCTCGATGTTGGTGGCGGCAGTTCTGATCGACCTGCTGGTGGTGGCGTGGGCCGTGGAGGAAGTGACGCGGAGGGACGTGTGGCCGCGGCTGACAGGTTTCGTGAAGGCACACCACTGGGCGTTCCACCTGCCACATTTGGGCGTCCGGCATCACTGAAGGGCAGGCGTTCACACTTGCGGCCCTCGCGACGCGCAAGTAGATGAGGTGCATGCAACGCCTGTACCTCACCGTGTCGGTTGTCTCTGTCCTGTTCGCGCAGGCGCTTGATGCGCAGCAACGGCCGGATCTTTCCGGCGACTGGACTCGCGCGGTGGATTCTGCCTCGGCCGGCGGCCGGACGGTGGCGGTCACCGGCGATGCGTCATTTCGCCGGGGCGACATGGGTAGCGGCTGGGGCGCATCGCTCGTGGTGCGTCAGCGCGCCGATTCGCTCATCCTCGAGTACGACTTCTTCTCAGCGTACGACCTTCAACCGCGCGTGCGTCTGGCGTACGCGATGGATGGCTCGGAGTCGCGCAACAGCGTCATGATCGGGCACGCCGCGTCGGGGCAGCGGGCGCGGTTGACGTGGCAGGGGAACGCCGTTGTCATCACCACGTCACACCCCGAGCCGCGATCCGCGGACGGCTGGGCATCGGAGACCGAAGTCCGGCACACGTTGACGCTGGAGTCGCCGAATACGCTCGTCGTCGAGGTCGCGCGCGCCGGTGTGCCTGGCGGCGCGGCGACGACGACCAGGACTGTCTACATCAGGAAGTAGGCGCTGCTACGGGCGACGGGGCGGCAAGTACGGGTCGCGCGCCCCGACTGGCACGTTGGGGAACCGCTCGGCGCCGGCGGCGTAGTCGGCCACCAGTTTGTCAAAGACGCCGATTGCCCAGGGGTTGGCGTCCTTGATGTCTGACTCTTCCTTTGGATCCGACTTGAGGTTGAAGAGTCGCATGAGTGGCGGCTCCGTCACGCGCGGTTCGGGCATGAAGGCGTAGTGGAACTTCCATTCCTTCCATTTCACCGCGCGAATCTGGCTGCCGGTGAAGTACAGCACGCTCTCCCGGTTGGAGTGCGCCTGCTTGCGCTCGAGAAACGGGAGCTGGTTCACGCCGTCGAAGGGGCGATCCCTGGGCACGATGTCCGCGCCCGCGGCGGCGGCGATAGTGGGGAAGATGTCGAGTTCGTGGACAATCTCGTCGGACTTTTGGCCCGCCGGAATACGGCCGATCCAGCGCACGATGCACGGTGTGCGAATGCCGCCTTCCATCACAGAGTTGTAGAAGCCGCGCCACGGGCCGGGTGATCCGCGCCACGGGCGCCGGCCTTCGGGCCCGTTGTCGGTGCACCAGAACACGAGCGTGTTGCGGTCCAGTCCGAGTCGCTTGAGCGCTGCCATCACGACGCCGACGTTGTAGTCCACGTCCGCCATGGAGTCCCCGATATCACCCGCGCCGGTCTTTCCGGCGAAGTCCGGGTGCGGCAGGGTCGGGAAGTGAATCTGCGTGATCGGGTAGAACAGGAAGAACGGTTTTCCGGCGCGGGCGTTGCGCTCCATGAAGTCCACGCTCTTGAGCGCGGCTTCCCGATCCAGCGTGCGTCGTGACGCGAGGTCGAAGACCTTGGCTTTCCGGGCGGCTTCGCCCGCTTTCTGTTCCCAGATGTACGGCACTTCGGTCGTAGCCGCGTTGAAGTTCGCCGCTGAGGTGACCTGGGCCTCGTTGCTGGTATTGGGGATTCCGTACCACTCGTCGAAACCCTGGTCGATGGGCGTGCGGCCGTTGATCCAGTTCGTGCCGCCCAGGTGCCATTTGCCAAAGAGGGCCGTCGCGTAGCCGACACCCTTCAATGCATCGGCAATGGTGACCTCCCACTGAGTGATGCCCGTGGGTTGTGTGGCGCCGGAGCGGATGGCATAGCGGCCGGTGAGGAGCGCCGCGCGCGACACGGTGCACGAAAACTCCACGTTGAAATTGTCGAGCCGGATTCCCTGCGCCGCCAGGCTGTCGATGTTCGGCGTCGGCACGCCACGTACGCTGCCGTACGCGCCCACTTCACCCCAGCCAAGGTTGTCCGGGAACATGAGGATGATGTTGGGGCGCTGCGTTTGCGCGCCCAAGGCCGCCGACGCGATGGCCGCGACCAACAGTCCATGCACGACAATTCCGATTCGCATGATCAGCCTCGCCTGGCCACGAGTTCAATCTCGACCTGCGCGTCCTTGGGCAGCGCCTTCACCGCCACCGTCGTGCGCGCCGGGTACGGCTTGTTGAATCGCTTGCCATACGCGCCGTTCATGGCCGGGAAGTTGGCCATGTCGGTGAGATACACGTTGCACTTGATGACGTGATCCATGGAGAGGCCTGCGTCCTTGAGGACGGTCTCCAGGTTGTCGAAGCAGCGATGCGTCTGGGCTTCGACGTCGCCGTCTACCAGCTTGCCGGTCGCCGGATCGATGGGCGTCTGGCCGGAGAGATACAGCAGGTCGCCGGCCCACACGGCCACCGAGTACGGCCCGATGGCCGCGGGCGCCCTGGAACTCTCGACGTGGCTTCTGGTCATGTCCGGCTAAGCTAGCCGGACCGGCTGGTTTGACTAGGACGCCGCGCGCCGCAACTGCGACAACTCGTCGTCCGTCATGCGCTGCCACTCTGCCGGATAGTTGACGACGCGCGTGGTGAATGTCGGCGACTCGAACACGAGCACGCGAGCGCCTGCGTCGCCGGAGGCGGGGTCCTGCTCAAACACGGCCACCATGCCAACGCTCTTGCGCTGCATGATGCGCATCATGGTTCGACGCGTCCCTCGGACGTCCACCACTCGGCTCGGACGCGACGTGCGGCGTGGTTGCGCCGCCGCCGGTGTCGGTGCCGTGATCTCAAGGCTCTTGCGATGGTCCATACTGCCTCCAGCGATTCTGCCGAATGCGCCCATGAGAAGCCCTGAGCGACATCGCGGCGGTCCCGACAAATACTACCCCTGCATTGTCTTGACGATCCAGATTGCTCCGGGGATTCGTGAAGATTTCCTGAGTGTGACGGGAGTCACTGGTGCCATGCGGGGCGCGTCACACGGGGCGGGCGTTCGCCGAAAGTCGCTCCTCGGCCACTTACGGCCCTGGTTTTGCGAACCGGTTGTAGACCCAGGCCGTGAGTCCGCCGAAGAAGCCGCCGCAGACGGCGAACATCAGGATGCCCACCACGAGGCCGTCCACGCTGATCGGCCGTGCGAGCTCGATGACATCGACGCGGAAAATGTACGTCACGACCGCGGGCGCGCCCCACGGCAGCGCCACATGTATGATGGCGCCGAGGAGGTAAACAGTCGCGGCGACGATCGCCGACGCGATGGCAAACGCTCTCGTGTGCAGGCGCATGCAGGGCCTCGCGGTGTGGGGTGGTCGTACGGTGGGAACGGCATTCTCATCCTGCCAGCGGGGAAACCCCTACGGCCCCATATTGGCATGACGACCCTCAACCTT
>JBBTFS010000050.1:0-22300 GCA_038060705.1 Gemmatimonadota bacterium | reverse complement strand
CCTGCCAGCGGGGAAACCCCTACGGCCCCATATTGGCATGACGACCCTCAACCTTGCACATGCCGACACTCCGCTCTGTTTCTATTGCTTTTGCAATCGTTGCCACCTTTTGCCCACCGCAGGTTGCGGCGACGCAGGTTCCCGCGCCAACAGACGCGACCGCGGCGCTGCTGGCCGAGTTGATTCGCCTCAATACGAGTAACCCGCCGGGCAACGAGGACCTCATTGCCCAATTCCTGGCGCCTCGCTTCAAGGCGCTCGGCTTCGAGACGGAGATCATTGCGACGCCACAGGCGGGCAAGTCGCACTTCATCGCGCGGCTGCGCGGCGACGGCAGCAAGAAGCCCATCCTGCTGGCGGCGCACGCCGACGTGGTGGGGGTGGAGCGCGAGAAGTGGACTCTGGACCCGTTCGCGGGCGTCATCAGGGACGGCTACGTCTTTGGGCGCGGCGCCATCGACTTCAAGGGGGGAATGGCGGTGTTCGCGCGCGCGGCGATGCTGCTGGCCGAGCGCAAGGTGCGTCTGGAGCGAGACGTGATCTTCATGGCCGAGGCGGACGAAGAGGGCGGGCGCTACAGCACCAGCTGGCTGGCGCAAAGCCACTGGCCCTCGATGGACGCCGAGTTTGCGCTCAACGAAGGTGGCTGGATCATCAAGCGCGACAACGGCAGCGTGCGGTACGTGAGTATCTCCACGGCCGACAAGGGCGGGGTGTCTTTCACGCTTACCGCGCGTGGGACGTCCACCCACTCCTCCATGCCGCGCCCCGATAACGCGATCTTCACGCTGGGCAAGGCGTTGGCGAAGCTGGCCGAGTTCGACACCGACGTGCAGCTGACGGCGAGCACGCGACAGTTCTTCACCACGCTGGCGAAAACGAGCGAACCGCCGATGTCGGAGTACTTCCGCGACCTGGTGAGCGGCGACCCGGTGCGGGTGAAGCGCGCCGACAAGGAAATCAGCCGCGATCCGCTGCTGCACGCCATCATGCGCAACACGATCGCTCCGGTACTCATGAACGCCGGATTCCGCGGCAATGTGATTCCGGGGTCGGCCGAGGCCACGATCAACCTCCGCACGATACCGGGCACGGACCCCGCCGAACTCGCGGCGATGCTGAAACGGGTGATCGCGGATGATCGCGTCGAAATCTCTTCGTCGCAGGCCCAGGGCGGCACGAGCGGTCCGGGTGTGCCCACGGCCCTGGTGTCATCGGAAGACACCGAGCTGTATCGCGCGTTGGTGAAAGAAGCAAAGGCGCAGTATGCCGGCGCCGAGGTAACATCCTATCTGTTTCAGGCGGGGACCGATGCGCGGGCCTGGCGCTCGCGAGGTGTTCCGGTGTACGGCATCTATCCGTACGCGATCGACGCGGAGGATCTGAGCCGGATGCACGGCAACGACGAACGTGTCAGCGTAGAGTCGTTGCGGCAGGGGACGGAGATGGTATATCGCACTCTGGTCAGTGTGGCGGGCAAGAAGTAGGAGATGGGCGATAGGCGATAGGAGATAGGACGTCAGGAGCAATGGACTCACAACGGATGACTTGGGCACGCGTGGTCGTTTTGGCGGCGCTGCTGTTTGGCGCCGCGGACGCGCGGGCCCAGCGCGCGAGTGCCGATTCCGTCCGACTGGTGTTCTTCGATGTTGGGCAGGGTGACGCGGCGCTGGTCATCACGCCGAACGGAAAGCACATCCTCATTGATGCAGGGCCCAGCGGCGCCAACGTCGCTGCGTTGCTCGACGCCTACGATGTGAAGACGCTGGACTTGGTCGTGGCGTCGCACAACCACGCCGATCACATCGGGGGCATGCCGGAGGTCTTCGCGGCGATGAATGTGCTGGAGTACGTGGACAACGGCGTTCCCGCGCTGACCCAGGCCTATCGGCGCCTGGTGGATGCCGTTGAGAACGAGAATGGCCTCCGATTCCGACAACCAACGGCGCGGGATTTTCGCGCCGGTGGGGTGATCGTTCGCGTGTTGCGGCCATGGGAGCAAGACAGGTCTCAGAACAACAACTCCGTTGGCATCTGGTTGCAGTTCGGGTCCTTCAATGTGTTGTTCGGCGGCGACGCCGAGCGCCCGCAGCTGGGCTATTGGCTCCTCAACTACCACCTGCCGCCCGTGAGCGTGCTCAAGGCTTCGCACCATGGGAGCTTCAATGGAGTTAGCGAGCCGTGGGCGATCAGGTTGGAGCCGCGCCTCGTGGTCGTTTCCGTGGGGGCAGGGAACCAATACGACCACCCCGACCCGCGCGTCATGGAAGCATGGACCAGCATCAACTCCCGCGTCTATCGGACGGACTCCGTAGGCACGATCACCGTCAGCGCGGCTGAGGGCGGCGGATTCAGCGTGCGCACCACGAAGGGCAGTGTGCCATGGGTGTCGAAGTGAGCGGCAGTGTGGAGCGGTTTGTCGTTGACCGGCGGGAGGGCCTGATCCTGGTGGTGGAGGACAGCGGGGGTGCGTTTCAGGATGTGCCGGCCCAAGAGGTTCCTTCGGATTGCCGGGTCGAGGGGGCGGTGCTGGATGTGCCAATGAGCTTTGGCTCACCTGCGTGGGGAAGTGCGCGGCGGAACCGAGCCGAGGAGCGGCGCCGAGTGACGGACCTCACAAAGCGCATGGAGCAGCTGAAGAAACGGGACCCCGGAGGGGACGTCGAGTTGTAGACTCTTAACGACGACGGGTTGGGACCGTCGAACTTGTGGACGCCGAAGTCCGCGCATCTATCCCCCCAACTGGAGTACGCACATGCTGCATCGTCGTTTGTCGTCTGTATTCGCCGCGGTTGCCGTCGTCGCGCTCACCAGCTGCGATACGACCAACCCCGTCACCCAGTTGCTGGATGACGCCACGATCACCAACGATGTCGCGGCCAGCGCCGGCGACGCGATGGCCACGCACGTCGAAATGATGGTTGGCAATGAGACCTCGGGGTCGTTCTCGGGGCTGATGGCCGGCGACGTGATCGGCGCGGCCAATGCCACCAGCACCAATCGGACGACTGCGTGCTTCGACGCCGCTGGCGCGGTGGTCACCAACTGCCAGCCGATTTCATCGGTGCGCAGGATCGTGAGCCAGGTGACGCTGAACGGCACGCGCACCCGCACCGACACGATCAACACCCGCGTGCGGTCATTCTCGGGCGCGCTGCATCGCGTCGTGGTCGACACGGTGACGCGCAACTTCACCGGGGCGACGGAGACGTCGCGTTCGCACTCCGGGCTCTCGACCGCCAACGACACCACGACGTTCACCGAAAGCGATGTGACACGTGTGGCGACGGAGACCGCGGTGGACTCGGTCAAGGCGGTGACCTTCAGTGTGCCGCGCAGCGCCTATCCGGTCTCCGGATCGATGGTCCGCGTGGTCACCGGGAAAGTGACGCTGACCAAGGGCACCAAGACGGAGTCGCGCCAGATTTCGCGCACGATCACGGTGACGTTCCCACCGGATGCGCAGGGCAATGTCTCGCTGACGGTGAACGGCAAGACGTGCTCACTGAACCTGGTGACGCACAAGGTGAGCAGCTGCACGTAACGACTACGGGCCGTACGGCTCCATGTGCACGAGCACGGACTGCACCTGGGGCACGGCGGCCTTGATGGCGCTCTTCACTTTGCCGCTCAGCACATGCGCCGCATCGAGGCGCATGGCTGGGTCGGCGTGCACGTGGATGGTGACGCGGTAACCCAGACCTGACTTTCGCACGGCCAGCTTTTCGGTGTCGCGCACGCCCTCCACGTCGCGCGCGGCGCGCCGCACGGGTTCCAGGATGTCGGGCCCCGGCGCACGGTCCATCAGGTCGTTCATCGGGGGGCGCAACATTGTGAAGCCGTTCCATGCGATGAGCGCCGAGGCGAATAGCGCGGCCCAGTCGTCGGCGGATTCCCAGCCCGGGCCGGCGACGAGGGCGATGGTGATGCCGACGAAAGCTGCCGCCGACGTTACCGCGTCGCTCATGTGATGCCAGGCGTCCGTCTTGACCGCGGTGCTCCCGATCTCGGCGCCGACCACGAGCACGCGTCGTGACAGGACGAATTTCACGATCACCACGGCGACGAGGACGGCCAGCGTCCACGGCGCTGGCGATTGGTGCGGCGTGAGGATTTCGCGCACGGCCTGGATCGCGATGCCGATCGCCGCCATGATGATCATGAGGGACACGATGGCGGCCGCGAGCGGCTCCGCTTTGCCGTAGCCGAACGGGTAGTCCTCGTCGGGATCGCGGGAGGCGATCACGAGGCTTCCCCAGACGACGGACGAGGTGAAGATGTCCGCGGTGGATTCGACGGCGTCGGCCACCAGCGCGTAGGTGTGGCCGAAGATGCCGGCGGCGAGCTTCGTGATGGCGAGCGCCGCGTTCACCAGCATGGCGATCTGGGCGGCACGGATACCGCGTTCGACGGAGCTGCTCATGCGCGGGAGCGAACTACCCCAACTCTTCCCGGGCGCCGGACCAGAGCCGGAATCCCCCGGTGAACGCGTGGGCGTTGCTGCCGCGGCGGGTCTTGGGTGGCAGCCTCCCGATGCGCTCGGCGTTGCCGCCGCCGAGGACGACATAGTCGACGACGAATGCGTCCACGAGCAGCGCGATCACCTCGGCGACGTGTTTGCGCCATACCCTCCTGCCGCGTTTGTTCATCGCGGCTCCGCCAAGGTACGCCTCGTACGTGCGGTCCTTCTTGTAAGGCAAGTGCGCCAGCTCAAGTGGGAAGACGACGCCGTCGCGAATCATCGCGGAGCCGAGTCCCGTCCCAAGGCCGAGGAAGAGCATGTTGCCGCCGTGGTACGAACCGAGCGCCTGCATAGCGGCGTCATTGATAATGCGGACGGGCTTTCCGATCGCCTTGGCAAAGTCGAAACGGACCCAACCCTTGCCGAGGTTGTGTGGTTCGCGCGACGGGCGGCCGTTGACGACGGGACCGGGGAAGCCGATGGACACATTGTCGAACTCCCAGCCCGTGGTGGCGGCGAGCATCTGCTTCACCATGCGGGCAGGTGTGAGATCTTCGCCCGATGGAATCTTGAGCGGTTCCTTCTGGCCCGTCGCCAGCAGTTTCACGTTGGTGCCGCCGACGTCGATCACGAGCGTCTTCATGCCTGACAGGGTGCGGGGTGCGGAGACAGGGTGTCGGGTGCGGGGAACTTGCGCTTGCGCCCCTGTCCGCGGCTCCGTGTGGCGACGATAATCTCCAAGATGCGCGTCCTCATGTTCGGCTGGGAATACCCTCCCTACGCGGCCGGCGGCTTGGCCACGGCCACGCTCGCGCTGGCGAACGGCCTCGTCCGCCGGGGCCATGCGGTCACGATGGTCGTGCCGTTTCCGGCGGCAGCGGGGGAGGGCGGGGTGCGCGTGGTGAGCGCCTCGGACGTGTCTGCCAACCTGCGCGTGTTGCGCGTCGCGTCGCCGTTGTCGCCATACGCAGCGTCGTCGCTGCCCCCCGCCCCGTGGGGGCGCCGCACCCGCCCGACGGCCTACCGCGACACCTTGTTCGAGGATGTGTCGGACTTTGCCGTCGCGGCGCGCCGGATTGCCGCGGAACACCCGCACGACATCATCCACGTGCACGATTGGATGACCTACGCGGCGGGGCACGAGGCGCGCGAGGTGTCGGGCCGCCCCCTCGTGGCGCACATCCATGCCACCGAGCACGACCGGTCCGGCGCTTGGACCCATCCGGGGATTCTCGCTCGCGAACGCGACGGGTTGCGCGACGCCGACCGGGTCATCGCCAACAGTCACGTCACCAAGCGGCACATCGTGGACGAGTACGGTGTGGCCGCGGACAACGTGGATGTGGTGCATTGGGGCATCGAGCCGCCTGACGACGGCGACCTTCACTTGCCATCGCCGTTCGGCGCCGGCGTGCCGATCGTGGCGTTCGTCGGGCGTCTCGCGATGCAGAAGGGACCCGACTACTTCATCGAAGCAGCCGCCAAAGTGGTGGCGCGGCATCCGACGGTGTGCTTCGTGGTCGGAGGTGCCGGTGACATGCTGCCGATGCTCTTCGATCGGTGCATCGCGCTTGGCATCGCGCACCGTGTGTATTTCACCGGTGGACTGACACGCGTCGAGACGGAGCGGCTGTACCGGATTGCGAGCGTCGTGGTGATGCCGTCGGTGAGTGAGCCGTTTGGCTTGGTAGCCCTCGAGAGCCTGCGCGCCGGCACGCCGGTGATCATCTCGCGGACGTCCGGGGTTGCAGAGGCGATCGCGAACCTGGTGACGGTGGAGTTCTGGGACGTGAACGACATCGCGGACAAGATTCTGGCGGTGGTGAACGATCCGGTGCTGGCGCGTGAACTACGCGAGCGCACAAATGAGGAGATGCACGACCTGCGCCTTGGCCCCGACGAGCCGGCGCGGCTGACGGTGGAGTCATATGAATTGGCGACGACAGGACCCTGATTCATGGACGCCTGCTTCTACTTCCAGCTCCACCAGCCGCGCCGCGTGCGCCGATACCAGGTATTCGATATTGGGTCGGGGGCGGAGTACTTCGATGCAGCGAAGAACGCGGACACGCTGCGCCGCGTGGCGGAGCGCTGCTACCTGCCAGCCACGCGCCTCCTGACCGAGCTCGCGCGCACGGACGGCGCACGTGTGGCCATGAGCATCAGCGGCGTGCTCGTCGAACAGATGGAGCGCGCGACGCCGGACACACTCAAGAGCCTGCAAGCGCTGGTAGCGGGCGGCGGCGCCGAGCTGCTGAGCGAGACGAGCCACCACAGCCTGGCGTCCCTCCGGAACGCCGACGAGTTCGCGGACCAAGTGCGCTTGCACCGCCACATGATGAAGCGGGTGTTCGGCGTCGTGCCGCGTGTGTTTCGGAACACAGAGCTGATTGTGAGCGACGGACTCACGCCGGTGGTCAAGGCCCTTGGCTTTGACGCCATGCTGGTTGAGGGCGCGGACACGGTGCTCGGCTGGCGGTCGCCCAATCACGTCTACGCGTCGAGGTCGGCGCCGTCGCTCCGCCTGCTGCCGCGCAACTATCGCTTGAGCGACGACGTGGCGTTCCGGTTCAGCGCCCGCGACTGGAGCGAGTGGCCGCTGACCGCGGACAAATACGCGTCGTGGATCGCGGCCAATCCGGGTGACGTGGTCAATGTGTTCATGGACTACGAGACGCTCGGCGAACATCAGCATGAGGGCAGCGGAATCCTGGACTTCTTGCGGGCGCTCCCGGGCGCGTTGCGGCGCGCCGGGGTGCGGATGGTGACGCCGTCCGAGCTGGCGACGCGGAAGCCGGTCGGCCTGCTGTCGTATCCGGGCCCGATGTCGTGGGCGGACACGGAGCGCGATGTAAGCGCCTGGCTGGGAAACGGGCTGCAGCACGCGGCGCACGAGCGGCTGTATTCCCTCAGGGACGTGGTACTTGGCACTGGGGACCTGGAACTGATCGGCACGTGGCGCGCGCTCTCGACCAGCGACCACTTCTACTACATGAGCACCAAGTGGCACGCGGATGGCGATGTGCACACGTATTTCAGTCCGTATGCGACGCCGTACGAGGCGTACATCTCGTACATGAATGTGCTGCGGGATATGGAGCAGCGTGTGGCCGGCCTCAAGACAAGACTGAAGACCGAAGGCCGGAGACCGGAGACCAAGGCACCTGCCAGGAGCAGCCGAAAGCCGAAGGCTGCAAAAGCGAAAGCGGCAAAAGCGATGGCGGCGAAGCGGAAGAAATGACGGCCGAGAGCGAACGACTGCGCGAGGATGCGCAGCGCGAAAAGAACTGGAAGCGATGGGGGCCGTACCTTGCTGACCGGCAGTGGGGAACGGTGCGGGAGGACTACTCCGCCGACGGCGATGTGTGGCGATCGTTCTCGCACGATGCGGCCCGCAGTCGCGCCTACCGTTGGGGCGAGGATGGACTCCTGGGCATTTGCGATCGCGAGTGCCGCCTGTGCTTTGCGCTGGCGATGTGGAACGGACGCGACCCGATTCTCAAGGAGCGGCTCTTCGGGCTCACCGGCAACGAGGGCAATCACGGCGAGGACGTGAAGGAGGCGTACTTCTACCTCGAAAGCACGCCCACGCATTCATATATGAAGGCGTTGTACAAGTACCCGCAGGCCGAGTTCCCGTATGCGGCCCTGGTGGCGGAGAATCAGAAGCGGAGTCGGACGGAAGCCGAGTACGAGATCTCAGATACGGGCCTGTTCGACGACGAGCGGTACTTCGACATCACGGCCGAGTACGCCAAGGGCGGCCCGAACGACATCCTGATCAAGCTCACGGTGTCCAACCGCGGCCCTGACACGGCGCCACTGGTCCTGCTGCCGACGCTGTGGTTCCGCAACACGTGGGTTTGGGGGCGCAGCGAGGAGCCGGCGCCGCGGATCTCAAGCAGCGACGCCAACACGATCGTTTCGGATCACCCGTCGTTCGGGCGCTTTCGATTGAGCGTCGACGACAAGGGCGCGAAGCCGGATTCGCAGCTGTTCACCGAGAACGACTCCAATGACGAGCGGCTCTTTGGCGGCAGGAACCGGACGCCGTACGTGAAGGACGCCTTCCATAGATGGGTGGTGAACGGAGAGAAGGGCGCGGTGAATCCGGGGAAGTCCGGCACCAAGGCGGCCTACGTCTTCACCTGGAACCTGGCGCCGGGCGAGACGAAGGTCGTGCGCCTGCGTCTCTCGCTGGAAGCCGAGACGCCGCCGCGGGAATTCGGCTCGGCGTTCGATTCCACGTTCGCGGCGCGCGTCGCGGACGCGAACGAGTTCTACCAGACCGTTCTGCCGCGTGGGTCCTCGGCGGACGAGCAGGTGGTCGCCCGTCAGGCATACGCAGGCTTGTTGTGGACGAAACAGGTCTATCACTATGGCGTGCGCGAATGGCTGGAGGGCGATCCCGCGTTCCCGGAGCCGCCCAAGGAGCGCTGGAAAGGTCGCAACCGGAACTGGCAGCACTTGTTCAATCGCGACGTCATCTCGATGCCGGACAAGTGGGAGTATCCGTGGTATGCGGCGTGGGACCTCGCGTTCCAGATGGTGCCGTTCGCGCGCATCGACCCGACGTTCGCCAAGGATCAGCTGCTCCTGTTTCTGCGCGAGTGGTTCATGCACCCGAACGGACAGATCCCGGCATACGAGTTCGCGTTTGGCGACGCCAATCCGCCGGTGCATGCGTGGGCCGCGTGGCGGGTCTACAAGCTCTCGGGGGGACGAGGCGAGCGGGACCGGATGTTTCTTGCGCGCGTGTTCCACAAACTGATCGTGAACTTCGCGTGGTGGGTGAACCGCAAGGACGAGAACGGCAAGAACCTGTTTGGCGGCGGATTCCTGGGTCTGGACAACATCGGTGTCTTCGACCGCAACCAGCCGTTGCCCACGGGTCAGTACCTGGAGCAGGCGGATGGCACGGCATGGATGGCGTTCTATGCCGCGACCATGCTGTCGATCTCGATTGAGCTGGCCGTGCACGATCCGGCGTACGAGGACATGGCATCCAAGTTCTTCGAACACTTCGTGGCTATCGCGGATGCGATGAACGCCGCGGGTGGCACCGGACTGTGGGACGAACAGGACGGCTTCTACTACGACCAGCTGTCCGTGGACGGCGCCCGCCGACCATTGCGAATCAGGTCCATCGTGGGCGTCATCCCATTGTTTGCGTGCGAGAGCATCGAGCAGGACATGATCGACAAGCTGCCGGCGTTCAAGAAACGAATGGCGTGGTTCCTCGAGAATCGTCGCGACCTCGCCAGCCAGCTCTCGTACATGCGCGAGGATGTCAAACTCCAGCACCATCGCCGGCTACTGGCCATTCCGTCGCGGCGGCGCCTGATGAGCGTGCTCAAGTACGTGTTGGACGAGAATGAGTTCCTGTCACCGTACGGAGTGAGGTCGATGTCGCGCGTCCATCTCGATCAGCCGTTCACGCTCCACGACAACGGCGTGGATCACACGGTGCGCTACACGCCGGGCGATTCGGATACGTATCTCTTCGGCGGCAATTCCAACTGGCGGGGGCCGATATGGTTTCCGATCAACTACCTGCTGATCGAAGCGCTGGAGCGTTACCACCACTACTACGGTGACTCGCTCAAGGTGGAGTGTCCCACCGGATCGGGTCACCTCATGACGTTGGGGGAAGTGTCGCACGAGTTGGCGGCACGCCTGTGCCGGCTGTTCACGCCCGACGACGCGGGCCGGCGCGCCTGCCACGGAGACGACGCCCGTTTCGCGGACAGCCCGAACTGGAAGGACCTCGTGCTGTTTCACGAGTATTTCAATGGCGACTCGGGCAAGGGGCACGGCGCCAGTCACCAGACCGGCTGGACGGCGCTCGTCACGCGGTGCCTGGAGAAGGTGGCCCTGCCGCAGGCCGCGGTGTCGCGGCCGAGTGAGACGCTGCGGGCGCTGGCCGACGAGGACGTGAAGGGCGCGCGGTGACGGCATGACTGCGCGCGAGTGGCTCATCGCGGATGGCCTGGGCGGCTACGCGATGGGCACCGACGACGGCATTCGCACGCGCCGGTATCACTCGCTGCTGCTGGTGGCCGCGCCGGAGTCCGAGCAGCGCTTCGTGCTGGTGAACGGCGTTGAGGCGTGGCTCGACACCGCGGACGGACCCGTGGCGCTGACGACCCAGCGCTACGTGCCCGATACGCTGCACCCCGACGGCGCATCGCGCATCACGGCGTTCCGCGGCGATCCCTGGCCGGCATGGACGATCGGACTGCCGGACGGGGAGGTGCAGTACGAGATTGTGGGAGTTCACGGCCACGTGGCCACCATGCTGCGCTGGCGTGTGAGTGGCAAAGCGCGGGTCAAGCTGCGCGTGCGGCTCCAGATGTCGGGCCGCGATTGGCACTCCCTGCATCGCGAGAACATGGCGTTCCGGTTCGACGGCGAGCGGGCGCTGCCGGGGACGTGGCGCTTTCAGGGGTACGCAGGCGTGCCGCCCGTGGTCGTCTACACCGCCGCGCGGTACGAACACCGGCCGCTCTGGTTCCGCAGGGTGCAGTACGATGAGGAGCGTGCGCGGGGACTGGACTACGTGGAGGATCTGGCGTCGCCCGGCGAATTCACGTTCGACCTGAACACCAAGCGGCGCGAAGCGACGCTCGTGTTGACTACGTCCACGGAATGGGGCGGGCTGGAGATCGAGGGCAGCGCCGCGGACGCGGGCAAGGCGCTGCGTGCACGGGAACAGCGGCGCGTGACTGCGTTTCCGTCACGCCGCGAGCGCGCCGCGGACAGCTACATCGTGCAGCGCGGCGCGCGGCGAACAATCATCGCTGGTTATCCGTGGTTCACGGACTGGGGCCGCGACACGTTCATCAGCCTGCCGGGACTGTGCTTGCCGAATCGCGTCGAGGACGCCCAGGCAATCCTGCTCTCGTGGTGCGCGCATCTGTCGGACGGCATGATGCCGAATGTGTTCCCGTCCGAGGGCAAGGAACCTGAGTACAACTCGGTGGACGCCGCGCTGTGGTTCGTGGCCGCGGTGCGTGCGTTGACGGAGGCCACCCCGGGCCCGGTGCGCCAGGTGCCCGTGCAATTCATTGCGGCTTGCGAGGAGATCCTCACGCGCTACGCGCGTGGAACGCGCTTTGGCATACGGATGGACGGCGACGGCCTGCTGGCGGCCGGCGCGCCGGGAATGGCACTGACGTGGATGGATGCCGTCGTTGACGGCGTGCCCGTGACGCCGAGAAGCGGGAAGGCGGTGGAGGTGCAGGCGCTGTGGATTGACGCGCTGCAGTTCGCGGCATCGTGGAACACGCGGTGGAACGCGGTCGCGGCGCGGGCGCGCGAGAGCTTTACGAAGCGCTTCTGGAACGCGGGCCGCGGATGCCTTTTCGACGCGGTGGACGTGGACCATCTCGCGGGCGCCGTGGACGACCGGCTGCGGCCAAACCAGATCTTCGCGTGCGGTGGCTTGTCGAGGCCGCTGCTGCCGGAAGCGCGGGCAAGAGCGGTGCTGGATCTCGTTGAGCGAGAGCTGTGGACGCCGATGGGCCTCCGTTCGCTGGCGCGCGGCGAGGCAGGCTACGTGGGCCGGGTGGACGGGCCGCTGCGGCAGCGCGACCTCGGCTATCATCAGGGCACGGTGTGGCCGTGGCTCACGGGCGCTTTCCTTCGAGCCTGGGCATCGTGTCACGCGGGAGGGTTGGGCGCGGCGCGCGCGCGTTTTGGCACGGACGTGATGCGGCTGCCGGAGGGCAACGCCGGCCATGTCCCCGAGATCGCCGACGGCGACGCACCGCACGAGCCCCGCGGGTGCCCGTTCCAGGCGTGGTCGCTCGCCGAACTCCCGCGGACAACTCCCGACTAGCGATCGGCGCAGCGACGTCCGTCGCCAAAAACACGGAGAGTTCGTACCTTGACTCAGTCCTTCTCAGGATGGCTCCCGTGCCAGCCTCCAAGCGGGCGTATTCCGGTCGAGTTGGATCGCGGCGATAACTGTGCAGCACTCGTGATCTGGACCCGGTGAAGCCGGAGACGACATATTCCCCTACCCGTCCCCTGAGCGAGGATCCTGTGGCCTTTTCACGACGCGCGTTTCTCAAGACTGTGGGCGCAGGCAGCGCCGCCGTTGGCGCAGCCAGCACGGGCGTGCTGACGCTCCCAATCATATCGGCGCGCGGACGCGAGGCGCTTTACGCGTCACAGATCATCGCCGATCGCAAGGCGGACCGGCGACTGGCCGCGCAGCCCGGCATGATCCGCATCGACAGCAACGAGAATCCGGTGGGGCCGGGGAAGAAGGCCCTCGATGCCATCCGCGCCCACCTGAACGAAGCGAATCGTTACCCGGTGCTGTCTGAAGACGATGTCATCGCGACGATCGCCAAGCTCCAGGGCGTCGCTCCGGAGAACGTGATCCTCGGCTGCGGTTCGGGCGAGTTGCTGCGGTCGGCGGTGTTCGCGTTCACGAGCAAGGACGCGGCATACGTTGGCGCCGCGCCGACGTTTGAGACGCCCGGTGAGTTCGCCAAGTTCCTTGGCGTTCACGTGAAGTCCGTGCCGGTGAACGCCGCGCTGGGGTTTGACCTGGACGCGATGTTGGCCGCCTCGCGCGCCACCGGGCTCGTGTACTTCTGCAATCCGAACAACCCTACTGCCACGGTGGTGTCGAAGTCGGACACCGTAGCGTTCATCGAGAAGCTCAACCGCCTGTCGCCGGACACGACGATCATGGTCGACGAAGCGTACTTCGACTACGTGTCGGACCAGGGATACGGAACGCTGATTCCACTCGCGGTCGCGAATTCGCGGGTGATCGTGCTGCGCACGTTCTCGAAGTTGTTCGGGATGGCCGGCCTGCGCGCCGGCTATGCGGTGGGTCGACCCGAAGCGATGGCGAAGATGAAAGCGTGGACCCTGGGGTCCAATGTTACGCAGCTGACCCTCGTGGCCGCGGTGGCCGCCCTTCAGGACACGGCGAACATCGTGGCGGAGGCGAAGCGCAACCGCGACGTGCGCGCATTCACGATGAAGTTCTTCAAGGACGCCGGATACAACATGAGCGCCGGCGACGCGAATTTCATGATGGTGGACATCAAGCGGCCGGCCGGTGCGTTCAAGTCGGCGTGCCTGCGGAAGGGTGTGGCGGTGGGTCGTGCTTTTCCGACGCTCCCCACGCACAGCCGCATCACGTTCGGGACGATGGCCGAAATGCGGAAAGCGACAGCAGTCTTTCAGGAATTGTTGACGACCTAGGAAGAACGTCGACTGAACGTTCCGGGAATCCCGGACATCGCCATTGCGATCATGCAGCGCGGAAATCCCGGCGTTCCGGCGGCGCGATACGGAGTCCAGAGTCCTTGTCGCCGGAGGGGTCCATGCAAGCCAGTCAGGCGTTCCGCGCGTTCGCGCGCCAGCGGTCATCGTTCGCACCGCGATTGTACCGTGGGAATTCCGGCAAATGCTTCCGGATCGGATCGGCGAGGTCGAGCTTGCCGTCCAACGCGAGCAGCAGCACCGCGGTCGCCGTAAACCTTTGTGCGACCGACCCTGACTCGAAGATGGTCTCGGCGCTGATCGGCGTGCCGGTCTCGAGGTCGGCCATCCCGTAACCGCGGGCGAGCAGTGTCTTGCCCTCGCGCGCGACACCGACGGCACATCCCGGTCCGTGTGTTGTGTTCCAGCGCGTGAAGACGGTGTCAGCGACCGCCGTGAGATTCACTTGCTGGGACGCCAGTTCAGCCGCCACTGCCAGCAGCAAGGTGGCGATCGTGGTAGCGCGCATTCGTGACCTCACGGGTTGCCTCCCGCGGACTTCCGCGCCATCTGCACCGCGGCAAACACGTTGATGATGCCGCCGGTCGCGGACAGCTCGCTGAACCTCACCATGCCACCAGACTCACCCGGGCGCGCCACCAACTGGCTGCCGAGTCGTGTGGACGATTCAAGGATGATCCGCTTGGTCTCGGCTGCGGTGAGGTTGGGGAAGTACGACATCAATAGCGCGGCCACGCCCGTAACGACGGGCGAAGCCATGCTCGTGCCGCTCTCCTGCTTGAAGCCGCCGCCCGGAATCGTGGAGTAGATGTCGTCGCCCGGCGCGAAGAGATCGACTTTGGTCCTGCTGTAGTTGGAGAATGACGCGACCAGGCTGTCGCGCCCCTTCCAGGACGACGCGCCCACTTCGATCCAGTTCACGGCGCGGCCGCCGGCGGCGTACTCCGGCGTTGGGAAGCTGGGCGACTCGCCCGTGTTCTCGGCGTCGTTGCCAGCGGCATGGACCATGAGCACGCCCTTGCTGTCGGCGTAGCGCACGGCGTCATCCACGAACGACTTGTACGGCGAATACGCCTTGCCGAAGCTCATGTTGATGATGTGCGCGCCGTTATCGACGGCGTACCGGATGGCGTTGGCCACGTCCTTGTCGCGCTCGTCACCGTCTGGCACGGCGCGCAGGCCCATGATGCGAACATTGGTTGCGATGCCAAAACCGCCGGCGTCGCGCAAGGAGCCGATGATTCCCGCCACGTGAGTGCCGTGGCTGGCGTCCGGGCCCATGACGTCGCGATTGCCGTAGGATTTCACCAGGGTGTCAGGGTAGTCGTCACCCACGATGCCGCGCGGATTGAATGACGTGTTGAAGCCGAAGCGTGCGCGGGAGCCGTACGCCTTCTTGGCCTCGACGATGTCGTCCTGAGAGATGCCGTTGGCGGCCAGCCCCAGGTAGACTTGGCGCGCCTGCCGCACCGTGTCGTTTGCGGCCTGAAGGGACGACACTTTCGCGCTCGTCAACGAGTCGCTGCCCGTCGCCCGCTTGAGGATCGGAATGATCTTGCCGAACAGCTCCTCGATCTGGAGCACCTGGGCCAGCGTCTGCTCCGCTTCGCCGTGCTTCTTGACGACTTCGGCGAGGATCGTGGGGCATTTGTCGCGGTACCTCGCCGGCAGGCGCCCGCGGCCGGCGGCGGAACTATCGGTGCACTGCGCGGCGAGGCGCGTGACCTCGTACGTGTCCTCGGCAACGTTCTTGCCGTCCTTGCCGCCGATGAAGTTCCAGCCGCGTACGTCGTCCACGTAGCCGTTGTTGTCGTCATCGCTGCCGTTGCCGGGTATTTCGTCGGCGTTGAGCCACAGGCGCGACTTGAGCGCCGTGTGCGCGGTATCCACGCCGCCGTCGATCACGGCGACCGTGATGACGCGCTGCGGCTGCCGGTCCTTGAGCAGTTCGCGTTCCGCGCGCAACGCGCTGATGCCGGCAATGCCGTCGGCCGTCGCGTCCAGGAGGTGCCAATTCAGCTGCGCTTCGGCGACGCCCGGCAGGGCAGGTGATGGAGATCCACTGGAGGCAGCTGCCCGCGGTGCAGGGGCGGGAGCTGGTGCCGGCGCACCTGACGGCGTGCAGGCGGTGAGGGCCAGAGCAACGGCGCTCAGGAGCGCGACTTTCATGGGTGCGGGTTGGAGGAAGCCGAAATGTGTCTGGCGGACGTCCCTTTGTCATCCAATATTCGTGGGCGGATCGGAGAACGAATGACCACGATGCTGGCACGGCGCTTGACGCTGGTTGCGGTTGCTTGCGGTGTCTTCACGACCTGTTCGAACCCTGAGAACCCCGAACGGCCGCCGCAGCTCGTGTTGTCCGCGAGCACGCTGTCTTTCGCGACACCGGCGGGAACCGATCCGGCCGCTCAGTCCGTGTCGATTTCCAACGGGGGTGGCGGCACGCTCACCTGGTCCGCCAGCGCGAACCAGGCCTGGTTGACCCTGGCGCCGGCGAGTGGCACGGGCGCCGGCACCCTCAACGTCCTGGTTTTCGTCTTCGGACTCGCAACGGGCGTGCACACCGGCACCATCACCGTGTCCGCCACCGGCATTGCGAGCCAGACGGTCTCGGTGACCCTCGCGGTTACCCAGCCACCGACGATCGGACTGTCGACGACGAGCCTGACGTTCAATGCGGTGGCGGGCGGCGCCAATCCGGCATCGCAGACCGTAAGCTTGACGAACACCGGTGGCTCGACGCTTGCGTGGTCCGCGATATCGAACAATTCGTGGCTCAGCGCACAGGCGGCATCCGGGACGGCGCCCGCAACGCTGACGGTTTCCGCGACCACGGGCAGTCTGGTCGCCGCGACTTACAACGGCAGTATCACGGTGACCGGCACGGGCGCCACGAACTCGCCGCAGACGATCTCGGTGACCTTCATCGTCGCCACGCCACCGGCGATCGGCCTGTCAACCACAACGCTGGCGTTCAACGGAAACACGGGCGCGGCGAGTCCGGCTGACCAAACGGTGACCGTTTCGAACAGCGGCGGAGGAACACTGAGCTGGACCGCGTCAGACGACGCCTCGTGGCTCACCGTGGCGCCCACGTCGGGCGGTGCGCCGTCGACGATCACGGTGTCGGTGAACACGACTGGACTGGCCGCGGGCACGTACACGGGAACCATCACGGTGAGCGCGACCGGCGCCTCCAACACGCCGAGGACAATCGGGGTCACACTGACCATGTCCACGTCTAACTACAACGGGTCCTGGTCGGGCAAGACGTCGCAGAGTGACAGCGCGATCACACTGTCCATCTCGAGCAACGCCGTGTCGCAGATCTCCTTCGGTTGGCAGGCGATCAATTGCGGCGCCAGCGGCCGCACGACCGTCACCTACACGACGCAACCAAGCGTGGCCGCGGGCACACTGAGCTCGACGATCAACAGTTCACCTTTGTCGTTCACGATCGCGGGCACCTTCAGCTCGAACACGTCAGTGGCGGGCACATTGACGCTCAGCTATTCGCAGATTGGCGGAGGCTGTACGCAGAGCAATATGGCCGTCACCTGGAGCGCGACGCGGCCCTGAGGACTGATGTTCTCGGCCGCCGGCGAGGCCGGCCGAACAGCGTGGTTCACCAGCCAAGCATCGCCGTTAGCGCGGCGCGAAGACGGCGCGAATCCGCACTGTCCGCTCCAAGTCGTCACGGGCCTGCAACACCTTGAGCCGCAGGTCGCGGGGAAGGTCGGGATGGTCGGTCAGGTACTTGTCGACCGCGGCCAGCGCCTCGGGTGAGCGCTGGCCACCGATGAAACCACCGAGCCAATTGCCAAGGAAGAAGATGCGGCGGTTCTGCTGGACCCAAGGCAGGGTATCGAGCGCGGGCCGCAAATAGGGCAGTGTGAGCGCGCCCTGGTCAGTCGCATTGAAGGCGCCCATGCTCGCGGTGACCCAGTCTTCGTTGAGCTGCGGATCGTTGAAGTAGCGAGTGAAATAGGCGCGTTTGGTCTCGGCTTTCGGGAAGGCAGCGCCCGCAATGAACGCTCGACGGCGCCCGCCGGTCGTGGTGTCGCGCGCCGTCTCCGCTGCCAGGCGCGCGTCGGCCGTCAGGAATCCCCGCGCGGCCAACTGCGTGACTATGGCCCAGCGCGTCGGCTGCCGCAGGGGCGCACCGGCGGCGGACGCGCTGTCCAACCACGCGTTCAATCGTGCAAGCGCCGCGGGTGACGATGCGAAGTTGACGTACGTGTCGAAGTTGCTCTTGCGCAGTCCATAGGTGCGGCCTGTGTCGCTGGCCGCGGCCAAGAGCAGGTTCTCGACCCGAGGTACCAGCGCGGCGCGCCGCTCGGTCGACACATAGGACTCCACCGCCCGGGTGAGGCGGCCGAGTATTCGTGAGGCGATCTGTTCATCGCGTTCGGTGGGCAAGGCGGCCAAGGCGGCTTCGCCGTAGCGCGCCGGGTCGAGTCGGGCGTCGCGCACCAAGTCCCACAGTGATCCCCACAGCATCGCGCGCAGGAACGCGTCCTTCACGGCGACGTGATTGGTGAGGAGCCAGTCGCGGCTGCGGTCGTCCAGGAGAACCAGGCCGTAGCCGTAGTCGTTGGCGTTGGCATACACGAAGTTCGGCGCGGGCAGACCACGCGCGCCGGCCACGAGCGTTGTTTCCGCGACGAGTTCCACCGGCAGCGTGACGGGGGATGTGCCGGCGTACTGGAGCCGCACGTCCAGTTTCATCGGCCACACACCGGTGCCTGACAGCGATTGTGCCGGACGCTGGATGAGCATCAGGCGTTGGATGCGTCCATTGGCGACATCGAGACGCTGCTCCACGACCGGCATACCGGGGCGGAGGAAGTACGCCCGTCCCCATGATGCGAGATCGCGTCCCGCGGCCTTGCCCACCGCGGCAAGGAGCTCCTGCCACGTGCCGTTGCCGTACGCATGGGCGACGAGAAAATCATGCACGCCGCGCTTGAACGCGGCCTCGCCCACGAGGTGATTCAGTTGCTTGAGCACGCCGGGCGCCTTGTTGTACACGATGGCGCCGTAATTGCTCTTGGCTTGATCGAGGTTGGCCAGGTCCTGCCACACGGGCGTTGTTCCCGCGGAGGCATCCACGTCGTAGGCTGCCGGCTTGTTGCGCAGGTAGAACGACATCCACGCGCTGCTGTCGCCCGTGGCGGCCTGCATCTTGGCGGCCATGTACGTGGCGAATCCTTCCTTGAGCCACAGGTCGTCGAACCAGCGCATCGTCGTGAAGTCGCCGAACCACTGATGCGCGACCTCGTGATTGATGGTGGCTTGGCGTCCAAGCCGCTGGTTGAGCGTCGGCGGTTCGCGGTAGATGAACGACTCTTCGTTGTAGAAGATCGCGCCCGGGTGTTCCATGCCGCCGAACGGGAATGCCGGAGCGAGCAGGAAGTCGAGCTTGTCGAACGGATAGGGGACGCCGAAGTAGTTCTCCAGCCAGGCGCGGGCGCGCCGGTTGAGCGCCATGAGCGTGTCGGATTCCACTTCGCGCGCCCGCGAGGGGCGCACCCAGAGGTTGATGTCTCCGCCGTCGCGCAATTGCGCATATGGACCGGCCGCGAAGGCGAAGAGGTACGTCGAGATGGGTTTGGTCGGCGCGAACACGAACTGTGTTGTCGCGCTGGACGGCACTTCCGTGAGCGCCGAGCCGTTGGAAAGCGCCCGCCATCCCGCCGGAACGGTGAGGGTGAGCGCGAATACGGCCTTGAGGTCCGGCTGGTCGAAGCATGGGAACAACAGGTTGGCGTCCGATGGGACCAGCAGCGTGTAGAGGTAGTCGCGCTTGTCCGTGTCATCGGTGAAGCGAATGATGCTGGCACCAGCCGGGGCGATGGGTGACTGGAACGCGACTTCCACCGTGTTCGGTCCCGGACGCACGAGGGCCGCGGGCACGCGAAGATGAGCCCCGTCGAAGATGGCGCTGGGAGCCGCTGCACCGTTCACGTTGACGTCCGACAGGCTGAGGCCACGGAAGTCGAGAATCACGTCGCCGTCGCCGGCGTGAGTGAACGACGCGCGGATGCTGCCGATCGCGGTGCTTGGGCGCGTCACATTCAGGTGGAGATCGTAACGGACGTTTCTGATCCGTTCGGCGCGATAGCGCGACAGTTGATGCGAGACTCCGCGCGCGGTGAGCGAGTCCGCCGGCGCTGGCCGCGCCACTTGGCCGGTGAGTGCGGCGGGGACGAGGGTGACAAGGCTCAGGGCCAGTTTGGCGTTCACGGCGGGAAGTTACCGCCTTGAACCGGCGTGCGAGTGGCGTTACCATTGCCGCTCAAACGAGCCCCGGGAAAAGTCATGCGCCTCAACACCCTACAGTGGACGCTGGTCGGCCTCGCGTTCATCGCTGAGTCCGTCACCGCGCAGAATCCGCCGTCAGCGCAGCCCAACGTCGCGGATCAGTTCGAGCACCAGAACGTCATGATTGCCATGCGTGACGGGATCCGGCTCAACACCGACGTGTTCGTACCGAAGGGCGCCATGGGAAGGCTCCCGATCATCTACCGACGCACGCCCTACGGCGTCGGCCCGGGCGCGATCGCGGCCGCGGGGCCGAATCGGGCGTACAAAGAGCTGGCCGACGACGGGTACATCTTCGTGTTTCAGGACATCCGTGGCCGCCACAAGTCGGAAGGGAAGTTCGTGATGCAGCGCGTTCCGCGCCGGCCATCCGACGGCCCGCAGGGGATTGACGAGGGAACGGATGCGTACGACACGATCGACTGGCTGGTGAAGAACGTGCCGAACAACAACGGCCGCGTGGGCATGCTGGGCGTGTCCTATGACGGCTGGACGACGGCCATGGCGCTGCTCGAGCCGCATCCAGCGCTCAAGGCCGCGTCCCCGCAGGCGTCGCCCGCCGACATGTTCCTCGGCGACGACTTCCACCACAACGGCGCCTTCCGGTTGAGTTACGGCTTCGAGTACGCCGCCATGATGGAAACGGACAAGGAGCAAACGCCGTTCAAGTTCGACACGTACGACACCTTCGACTGGTATCTCAAGCTCGGTTCGCTGGCGAGCGTGAACGCAAAAGTGCTGAACGGGACGATCCCGACGTGGAATGACTTCGTCGCCCATCCCGACTTCGACGACTTCTGGAAGCGGCAGACGATCATCTCGTACATCAAGTCGGCGCCGACCGTGCCGACGCTCAACGTGGCGGGCTGGTGGGATCAGGAAGACTTTTACGGACCGATCGCCATCTACCTGGAACGCGAGAAGTATGATGCCAACGGGCGCCTCAACTTTCTGGTGGTCGGTCCGTGGCGGCACGGCAGTTGGAACGTCGGCGACGGCAACAAGCTTGGGAACATCGATTTCGGTTCACCAACGGCGCGTCACTTCCGCGAGAAGATCCAAGCGCCATTCTTCGCCTACTATCTGAAGGACAAGGGAACGCTCTCGCAGCCGGAGGCGATGACCTTCGAGGCCGGCGCCAACGAGTGGCGCACATGGGACGCGTGGCCGCCAAAGTCCGGTGTGAATCCGCGACCTCTGTATTTCGCCGACGGTGGCAAGCTGAGCTGGGAAAAGCCGGGTCGCGAGTCACGGGTCACGGATCACGATTCGTATGTCAGCGACCCGGCGCACCCGGTTCCGTATCGGGCGCGACCCATTCAGTGGACCTACGACTCACGCGGCAGCGGCTGGTCCACGTGGCTCACGGAAGACCAGCGCTTTGTGAAGGATCGACCCGATGTGCTGACCTACCAGACGGATGTTCTGACGGAGGACATCACCATCGCGGGCGATGTGCTCGCCAGTGTGTTCGCGTCAACGACGGGGACCGACGCGGACTGGATCGTGAAGCTCATCGACGTCTATCCCGAGGACGTGCCGGACGATCCCAAAATGGGCGGCTACGCGTTCATGGTTTCGAACGAAGTATTCCGGGCGCGGTTTCGCGACGGCTTCGAGAAGCCCAAGCCGCTCACGTCCGGACAGGTGACGCCGTTGAAATACTCGCTGCGCACGCAGAGCTACCGGTTCAAGAAGGGGCACCGGATCATGGTCCAGGTGCAGAGCACATGGTTCCCGCTCATCGATCGCAATCCGCAAACGTTTGTGCCCAATATTTTCGCCGCGAAGGAGAGCGACTTCCGTCCGGCGTCGATCCGCGTCTATCGGTCGCTATCGGCGGCGTCCAACGTCACGCTTCCCGTTGTCACGCCAATCCTGCCATAGTTCAGCACCGCCCGACCCACTTGGAGTCTTGCATGCGAATCGCTCGCCCGGTCATCACCTCGCTCGTCGCCCTGGTCGCACCCGTGCTCGCCCCGTCGGCGCAGGTCACGTACACGCGCGCGGAACGCCTGCTCACGTGGAACACGACCAACCTGATCACGGGCGACGAAGTCACCACCAACTGGCTTCTGGACGGCAACCGGTTCTGGTATCGCAACAAGACCGCGAACGGCGCGGACTTCGTGCTCGTGGACCCTGTGTCCAACGCGCGCACACTGCTGTTCGACAATACGAGACTTGCGGCCGCTCTCTCGATGGCCAACGACACCAGCTACGAGCCATCCAAGCTGCCATTCCGGACGTTCCGTTTTGCCGACG
>JBBTFS010000049.1:10006-14178 GCA_038060705.1 Gemmatimonadota bacterium | reverse complement strand
GTGGCTGATCTACGCCAGCGTCCCCGGGAGCATATCGGCGGTGCCGTTCGACGTCGGTGCGTTGCGGCACTCGGGGACGCCGGCGCCCGTCATCGACGCAGTCGCCGTGGGCGGGGGTGGTCCGCTCAAGGGCAACGTGTCGCGATTGGGCTCGGTCGTCTACCTGGCGGGCAAACTGTCCTCGGGCACGGACCTCACGCTCGCCCGCCCCGGCACGACAGGCCAGACGATCCTGCCCGCGACGCGGGCCTACGCGTTCCCGAGGTACTCTCCCGACGGCCGGCATATCGCGCTCGCGATCGGCGGCGACCGCACCGACGTGTGGGTATACGATCTCCCATCCGGCCCTCTGCGGCGGCTCACCACGGAGGGCGGCTTCAACGACCGGCCGGAATGGACTCCGGACAGCCGCAACGTGCTGTTCCGCTCGAACCGCGGTGGACGGAACGCGTTCTGGATCCAGCCGGCGGACGGGAACCGGGCCGCCGAGCCGTATTTCTCGGTGGCGAACGGCGCGGTGGACGAGCTGGTGCTGTCGAGTGACGGCGCGTACATGATTCTTCAAGTGGACACCACGGCGTGCAATTGCGTCGGGACGTCGTACTATCGGCGCACGCGCGGCGACACGTCGCTGGTGTCCATCGCCAGCGTCAGCCGCGGGCAGCACTCGACGGCGCGGATCTCGCCCGACGGCCGCTGGGTGGCGTACCGGTCAACCGAAACGGATCGGCCGGAGGTGTACGTGAAGCCCTTCCCGGCACTGGACCGCCGCTATCAGATCTCGCTGGCGGGCGGCGAGCAGCCGGTGTGGTCGCGAGACGGGCGGCGCCTCTACTACATCAACGGGACGCAGCTGGTGGCGGCGACGCTGTCGTACTCGCCGGCGTTTGCCGTGACCTCGCGCGACATGGTGATGGAGACCCCGCCCACAAGCGCGAATCATGCCAACTACGACGTGGCGCCGGACGGCCGGTCACTGCTGTTCCTGCGCGGCGTGGCGACCGACGCCAATGTGATCGTGGTGCACAACTGGAAGGCCGAGCTGCTTCAGCGCGTTGCGGGGGCGCGGTAGGCGGCTCCAGTCCAAGGTCTGAGGTTTGGGTTGTGGGTCCGCCGACGCTGGCTGACTTCGCGAGCACGTGTTCAGGTCGCGTCGGTGAGTCTGGCTCGTTTCTGACTGCCGGAAATGAGGTATGATGCAGGCATGGAAGCAGCGCGTCGTTTTGATGGGCCGCGAAATGGATCGGTGACGGTCGCACCGCCTATCCGTGTTATCGTGAGCGCGTGTCCATTCCACCGCGGGTTGCCAGCAAGCTCAACGAGACCCTTGGGCCAGATGCCGCGGAGGATCTCGTGAACTGGCTGGACGAAATGCGCGCTGAACATCGGGAACTGCGTGACGCGGTCCGGGCCGACTTCGCGGAGATGAGCCAGGAAATGCTCGCGATGGAAGCGCGACTCACGGAGCGATTCACCGCGCAGATCCACGCGATGGACACACGTATGGGAGAACGAATTCAGGTCGTCGAGGTTGACCTCGGGCGCCGAATTGGCGACGTGGGAAAGGAAGTGGAGCGCAGCTCCGCCAACCTGATTCGCTGGTCGTTTGTGTTCTGGGTTGGCGCGGTGGCCGCAATCGCCGCCCTGGCAGATGTGCTGCGAAGCTGATCAACTGCCGCACCGGACACCGATAGGCCAGCCTCTCCCAAGGTCCTACCTCTTGAGTTCGGATCGCCAGTACATGACGGCCACCATGCGCACGTCGGCCTCGGTGCTCTGCTCCGGTCGATGCGGTAGTGGTCGGCGAGCGCGGCTGTGAGTCGCGCGTCGGGTGCGGCGGTATCGCCGCTCTGTGTGTTGGACACTGGCGCGCAAGCATGGGGCATAGGTGGAGCGGGAGCGAGCGGGCTCGCTCGCGCGGAGCGCAGCCGTACGTCACCTTTCGCGCATGAAACGACCTCTACGCCCAAGGCACACATCATGATAAGCGGGACCATGAGCCCGTGACCGCCGTCGGCACGAACGTCAAGCGGAAAGACGGCATTGGGAAAGCGACGGGCCGCACGAAGTACGCGGACGACGTGTCGTTTCCCGGGATGATCTACGGGCGCACGATTCGCTCGACGATCGCGGCGGGACGGATCAGGAGCATCCACACGGATTTCGATCCGGGCGGTTTCACGATCGTGGATCATCGCGACATCCCGGTGGCCGACGGCGGACGCAACATCGTCGCGCTGATTGTGGACGACCAGCCATGTCTCGTTGAATCCGTCGTCCGACATCCGCAGGAGCCGGTACTCCTTCTCGCTCATGAAAGCCGGGAGACGCTCGAAGCGGCCCGCGTGGTCATCGACTACGAACACGACACGCCGGTATTCGACCCGCTGGCATCAACGACGGTGCTGAAGGACTTCGTCATCGAGAAAGGCAAGCTCTCGCGCGGGTTCGACGCCGCCGACGTGATTGTCGAAGGCGCCTACAGGACCGGGCATCAGGAACACATCTACATCGAGACAAACGGGGTAATTGCGGTTCCGGATGTGAACCTCACCCCCGACGTCGGACGTCAGCATCGGACGTCGGGCGACGTTCGCGGCGTGATCGTGTACGGGTCGCTGCAGTGCCCGTTCTATGTCGAGAGGGCGCTCAAGACGATGCTGGGGCCGGAATACACGGTCCGGGTGATCCAGACAGAGACGGGCGGTGGGTTCGGCGGCAAGGAGGAATACCCGTCGATGCTGGCGTGTCACGCCGCGCTGCTCGCCATCAAGAGCGGGCGGCCGGTGAAGATGATCTACGATCGCGTCGAGGACATGCTGGCCACCACCAAACGGCATCCGTCCTACATCACGCACCGCACCGGCGTGAAGAAAGACGGGCGCATCACCGCGATGGACATCGAGGTCGTGATCGATGGCGGCGCGTACGCCACGCTATCGCCCGTGGTGTTGTCGCGCGGCGGGATTCACGCGGCCGGACCGTACCGCTGCAACAACACGCGCATCCGGGCGCGCGCGATGTTCACCAACACGCCGCCCAATGGGGCGTTTCGCGGATTCGGCGCGCCACAGACTCAGTTCGCGATGGAAGTGCACATGAACCGCATCGCGGAGACACTGGGCCTGGACCCGGCGAAGGTGCGCGAGAGGAACGCCCTGCGTCCGGGCGACACGACAGCAACGGGTCAGACGATCAAGGCCGATGGGTCCGCCTTGGAGGTGTTGCGCGCCGCTGTGAAACGCAGCGGCTACCGTCGCAAGTCCGCCAGGTACAAGGGCACGAACAAGGGCATCGGTGTCGCGCTGTTCTATCACGGCTCCGGCTTCACCGGCAGCGGCGAGCTGAAGCTGAACTCGAAGGCAGCGGTGGAGCTCACCGAGCGCGGCGTGCGGCTGCTGGTGTCGTCCACCGAGATCGGCCAGGGCACGCGCACGATGCACGCGCAGATCGTGGCCGACTCGATGGACATACCCTATGAAGACGTGGACGTGGCGCCGACGGACACCGCGATCGTGCCGGACAGTGGACCCACGGTCGCGAGCCGCACGTGCATGGTGGTGGGCAAGATTCTCCAGCGCGCGTGCATCGAGCTCAAGGAGAAACTCGGCGGCATGTCGCCCGCGGAATATTTCGACAAGAAGGGGCCGCTGCGGGTGGACAAGACGCACGTACCGCCGGAGTGGCTCACGTGGGATGAGGTGCTGTATCGCGGCGACGCCTATGCGACCTTCGCTTGGGCGTGTGACATTGCAGAGGTCGAGATTGATCGGGACACTTACGAAGTACGACCAATACTGATTACCTCAGTTTCAGATATCGGTCGCGCCATTCATCCGGCTATGGTCGCTGGTCAGATTGAAGGCGGCACGGGTCAGGGCGTGGGCTTTGCGCTCATCGAGCAGGTGGTGATGAAGAACGGCGCGATGGCCAACAGCCAGCTCACGAACTACACGATTCCCACGACGCTGGACACGCCGGCGATGGACGTGGTGATCCTGGAAAATCCGTTCCCCGAGGGTCCGTTTGGCGCGAAAGGATTGGGCGAGCTGCCGATTGACGGCCCCGCGCCGGCAATCGTGAATGCGATCCGGTCGCTTGGCATTGATGTGCGCGAAGTGCCAGCGACGCCGGAGCTGTTGCTTTCGGCGGTGCGATCACGGGCGTCGGCA
>JBBTFS010000049.1:7218-9906 GCA_038060705.1 Gemmatimonadota bacterium | reverse complement strand
TGGACGTCGAGGCGCACCCGATGAAGCGGCTGCTGGATGTGCTGCGCGAGGACCTGCAGCTCACCGGCACGAAAGAGGGCTGCGGCGAGGGTGAGTGCGGGGCGTGCACGGTGCTGGTAGATGGCGCGCCCGTGTGCGCATGCCTGGTGCCGTTCGCACAGGTGGAAGGCGCCACGGTGTTGACCATCGAGGGACTGGGGGATGATCACCCACTCCAGCATGCGTTCATGGATGAAATCGGGGCGCAGTGCGGAATCTGCACACCCGGGATGATCCTTTCTGCCATTGCGCTTGGGGAGAATCCGTCGCTGCAGGAGATCAAGATCGGGCTCGCTGGCAACCTGTGTCGGTGTACGGGATACGAAGCGATATACCGGGCGATTCTGAAAACCAACGGCAGACCCAAGACCCAGGACGCAAGGCCCAAGAACTCCTTCAGAGGTGAGTCGTGAGGGGGATCGTCTCCGCACTCACGCTCCGGCGGCCGAAGACCATTCATGACGCGCTGAAGATGCTGCGCGATGATCGCGAGTTGATCCCGCTGGCGGGGTGCACGGATTTGTACGTCTCTCTGAATTTTGGAACGCTTGCCGGAACCAGGTTCCTGGACCTGTGGCCGCTGGAGCGGCTCAGGAAGATCAACGTCAAGGACGACGTACTCGAGATCGGCGCGCTGGCGACGTACACGGACATCATCGCGTCGCGCACAGTGAAGAAGTGGTTGCCGATGCTGGTGGACGCCTCGCGTCAGGTTGGCGGGGCACAGATCCAGAATCGCGGGACGATCGGCGGCAACGTGGCAAACGCGTCGCCCGCGGGCGATTCCCTGCCCGTGCTGGCGGCGGCTGACGCGACAGTCGTGCTGCGCAATGCCGACCACGTGCGTCGCGTGAAGTTCACGGAGTTCTACACGGGGTACCGGCAATCGGTGCGAAAGCCCGACGAATTGATTCTCGCGATCGAGATCCCGAAGCAGGACGGCGCGCAGTGGTTTCGCAAAGTGGGCACGCGCGCCGCGCAGGCGATCTCGAAGATTGTGATGGCGGCGGTGCGCGATCCGGCCGGCCCCCGTATTGCGCTGGGCTCGGTGGCCGCGACGACGGTGCGCTTGCCAAAGACCGAGGCGGCGCTGGCGAACGGCTTGTCTCTGGAAGAGGCCGCGCGCGTCCTCGAGCGCGAGATCACGCCGATTGACGACGTGCGGTCCACCGCCGACTACCGTCGCACGGTTGCCGCGAACTTGCTGAGGCGATTCTGGACGGATACTGCTACGGCCTAAGGAAACGGGAATTGGGGGATTCCCCCAGGGTTCCCGCAGTCCTGGTTTCCCTATTCCCTCTTCCCGATTCCCTGAGACATGCGCTGGTCTGACGCTCCCCACGCGGTGCGTAGCACGAACGTCGTGCTTCCCGGTATTGTGGCGCCAGCGTCAATCCACATTCACGAGGGGCGGATTCAACGGGTGGGTCCGTGGGACGACGCGGGCAGCCCCGGTCTCGACCTCCTGGACGTCGGCGAGCGATTCGTGATGCCAGGCCTGGTGGACACGCACGTGCACATCAACGATCCGGGGCGCGAAGAGTGGGAAGGCTTCGCGACTGCCACCGCGGCCGCCGCCGCCGGCGGCGTGACCACCCTGATGGACATGCCACTCAACAGCGTGCCCGCAACCACCAATGAGCGCGCGCTGGACAAGAAACGTCGCGCAGCCGAGGCAAAGTGCCATGTCGACGTGGGCTTTCTCGGCGGCGTTGTGCCCGGCAATGACAAACAACTCCAACCACTGTGGGACGCGGGCGTCTTCGCGTTCAAATGCTTCCTTGTTCCCTCTGGTGTCAGCGAGTTTCGCCACGTCGATGCGACACAACTCACGAACGCGCTGCCAATTCTCAGCGCGCAGGGCAGTGTCTTGATGGCCCACTGTGAACTGCCGGAACTCGTCGGTGCCCGGACCACGGCGCCCGGCAGAGTTGTGGACCCGAGATCGTATGAGGCGTACCTGGCGTCACGGCCGCCGGCAGCGGAGACACAGGCGATCGAGCTTGTGATCGATCTGGCGCGGACGCATCGCGCCCGGGTCCACGTAGTGCATGTGTCCGCGCGCGAGTCGCTGGGCTTGGTGCGGGAAGCGCGGAGCACCGGGGTCGCGATCACCGCGGAAACTTGCCCGCATTACCTGTCGATCAGCGCCGAACAGATTCCAGACGGAGCGACGCCGTTCAAGTGCGCGCCGCCGATTCGACACGCGTCGCACCAGGATGCGCTTTGGCAGGGGCTGCGCGAGGGCATGCTGGACATGATCGTGTCGGATCACTCGCCATGTCCACCATCAGCCAAGCGACTCGATTCGGGAGACTTTTTTGCCGCTTGGGGAGGCATCGCATCGCTCGAGCTGGGACTGCCGGTGATCTGCACGGAGATGCGACATCGCAAGATCGACCCGATGAACCTCGGCGCGTGGATGGCGGAACGCCCGGCGCGGCTCGTGGGTCTGAGCGGTCGCAAGGGCGCGATCAATGCCGGTGCCGACGCGGACTTCGCGATCTTCGACCCGTTCACGAAATACACGGTTGACCAAGCGACGCTGCTGCAGCGGCACAAGCTGACGCCGTACCACGGACGAGAACTGGTTGGGCGCGTGCAGGCAACGTATTTGCGCGGTAAACTGATCTACGCGGACGGTAAGCT
>JBBTFS010000049.1:3518-7118 GCA_038060705.1 Gemmatimonadota bacterium | reverse complement strand
ATCTGGAAAGAGGGCGAGTACACCGACCGCGGCAAATGGATGGACGGTTGGGAGACGCGCCGCCGGCGCGAGCCCGGCCACGACTGGTGCATCGTGCGGTTGGGTCTGCCGGGCAGGATACAGGGCGTCGTGGTGGACACGGCGTTCTTCCGCGGCAACTACCCGGAGTCATGCTCCATCGAGGCCACGACGGTCACTGGACCGCACACGCCCGAGGCGCTGGCCAATGACAGCAAGACGAAGTGGGTGGACATCCTGGACCGTTCGCCGCTACGGGGCGACGCCAAGAACGAGTTCGCGATCGATGGCGCTCCGGGCGCGACGCACTTGCGATTCTCCATCTACCCGGACGGCGGCGTGGCTCGGCTGCGTGTGCACGGCGAACCGGTGTATCCCGAAGGGCGCTTCCGCGAAGGCAGCGAGGTGGACCTGGCCGGCATGGAAAATGGCGGACTGGCGGTGAGCTGCAGCGACATGTTCTTCGGCAACCGGCACAACCTGATCCAGCCGGGACGCTCCACGCACATGGGCGACGGCTGGGAGACCAAGCGGCGCCGCGGCCCGGGGCATGACTGGGTCATCGTGCGGCTGGCGCATCGCGGCACGATTCATCGAGTCGAAGTGGACACCGATCACTTCAAGGGCAACGCGCCGGCGAGTTGCATGGTGGAAACGCTGGACGACGAGGCCTCGTGGCTGACGGTGAACGCGCCTGTGCAGGAATCGTGGACTGCCTTGTTACCGCAGTCACCGGTCCAGCCGCACGCGCGTTTTCGGTGGGACAAGTTGTCGCACACCAAGCCCGCGACGTACGCACGCCTTTCGATATACCCGGACGGCGGTATCGCTCGGCTGCGCCTTTTCGGGACGCCCAGGTGACGCTGGCCGAATTGCACGCGATGGCGCCGACGGACGCCGCGTCCGAGTTGTGGCGCTGCTGCTCGTCGGCGCGCTGGGCCGCGACGATGTCTGCACTGCGGCCGTTCCGAAACGAGGCCGAGTTGTTTCAGGCCGCCGAGTCGGTGTGGTGGGAGTTGTCGAGCCCGGATTGGATGGAGGCGTTCTCGCATCATCCTCGCATCGGCGAACGAAGCAAGGACGCGTGGGCGAGTCAGGAGCAGTCTGGTGCCAAGGACCCGTCGCAGCGCATCAAGGACGAGTTGGCGAAGTGGAACGCGGAGTACGAGCGCCGCTTCGGGTTCGTCTTCCTCATTTGCGCCACCGGTAAGCCGGCGGGCGAGATGCTGGCGCAGATGGAGCGGCGCATGCACAACGAGCCCGCCGCGGAGTTGAAGGTCGCGGCGCGAGAGCAGGCGAAGATCACGCGGCTCCGATTGACCAAACTACTGGAACTGGGAACCAGGAACTAGGAACTGGAACAACACAAAATGATTTCAACTCACGTTCTGGATCTCATGTCGGGCAAGCCGGCGTCAGGCGTCACGGTTGTCCTGGGGCGCCTGGACGCCGATGGCTGGACGATCGTCGGCAAAGCACGCACGAATCGGGACGGTCGTGTGAAGTCCGTGAACGCGAAGCGACTCTCGGCCGGTATCTACGAGCTGAGTTTCGAGACCGGCGCGTACTTCAAGAAGAAGAAGGTGAAGGCCTTTCACCCGTGGGTGACGATCACCGTGCACATCAAGGATGCCGGGGCGCACCACCACGTGCCGCTCCTGCTGAGCCCGTTCGGCTACTCGACGTACCGCGGCAGCTGAACGAACAACGGCAACACCACATGCTGCGTGGACTACTTCAGCACGGCGCCGGATTCAATCCACTTCGCGAGAATCGCTCGCTCCGTGTCCGTGATGAAGGTCTTGTTGCCCGGCGGCATGGTGCGCTGAATCACCGCGCGCTCCCTGATGCGCGACACCAGCGCGACGATCTGCTCGGGCGTGTCGAACGCGATGCCGACGGGCGTGCGACCGAGTGAGACGTCAGAGGGGGTGATGGAGTGGCACGCGGCACAACGGCGGTCGATGATGCGGCGGGCATCCGCGAAAGTGACGATGTCGGGGATCCTCATCGAAGCGGAGTCGGCCTCGGCGAAACGGCCACCGAACGCGTGCGGGGGCGGCGTGGGCCCCCCGACCATCGCCAGCGCCAGCACACCGATGGTCGCGCCGGCGCTCACGGTGAGTCCGAACCCCCAGCGCGGATTGGTGAAACGGGTGTTCATGAAATGCCGCACCAGCGCGCTTCCAGCGATGAGAATGAGCACCAGGGACGCGCTGCTCCGGTCCGAGTACAGGCTCGGGAAGTGCGAGCTGATCATCAACGCGATCACGGGGAACGTGATGTAGTTGTTGTGGATTGAGCGGGTTTTGGCGCGATCGGCGATGACCTGCGATGGTTCCCGGCCCTCGCGCAGTGCTGCCACGAGTTCGCGCTGCGACGGCATGATGGTGAATGCGACATTGCCGGCCATGATGGTGCCGAGCATGGCGCCGATGTGGACGAAGGCAGCGCGGCTCGAGAAGAACGTCGTGTAGAGGACGATGGCGTCGATGAGGACGATGATGCTCAGCACCAGCGTGGCGCGCGGCCACCGCTCGCCGATCAGGCGAAAGAGTCCCTCGTAGACGAGCCAAGCGCCGGCGATGATGCCGACGGCCAGCGCGACGGCGTTGCCGTGCGAGATGGCGCGGACGGTGGAGTCTTCCAGCAGCGCCCGACTGCCCACGTAGTACACGACGACGAGCAGCAGCGCGCCAGTGATCCAGGTGGTGTAGGCCTGCCATTTGAACCAGTGCAACGGCGCGGGGAGCCGGAGTCCGGCTGGAATCCGCTCGCCCTTGTTCTTCTCCATCAGGTAGAAGCCGCCGGAATGCAGCAGCCAGATGTCGCCGTAGCTGTCGGGCTCGGATCGCTTGCGGAGGTTGCGGTCGAGGAAATTGAACAACATCGAATTCCCGACCCACATGATGCCCGCGATCACGTGGACCCACCGGGCGAGGAGATCCAGTAGCTCGGTCATCAAGCGTGACCCCTGACCCCTGACCCGTGACCCGCACGTCTATGCATTGTAGATCTTGCCGCCATGGGTGCGGTACCACTCGAGGACCGCCCGGGCGTCGTCGCGGAGGACGTTGCGAACGATCGCGATGCCGCGATCCTCCAGGTACTTGTATGACTCCGGGAACACGGGACCTTCCTCGAAGTTGAGGCGCGTGGCGTCCTCACGCGCCGCGCCGCAGACGATGCGCTTGACTCCGCTCCACAGGGCCGCGCCGAGGCACATGGCGCAGGGCTCGCACGACGTGACCAGGTCGTGCGCGGGCATGCCGTCCGCCGAGAGCGTGAACGACTTGAGTCGCGATTGCGCCATCTGGATGGCGACCATCTCGCCGTGCAGCGTGCAGTTGGAGAGGCGCACGACGCTGTTGATGCCAACACTTACGAGCTTGCCGGTCTTCTGCTCCACGATGAGAGCGCCGAACGGGCCACCAGTCCCGCGCTCGACGTTTTCGCGCGAGAGTTTGATCGCGAGGCGCATGCGGTCGTCATCCGTCTTGAGCGGCGCAGTCCAGTCGACCGTACTCCCCACCCAGGGCGGCAGGTCGACGGTGATGCTCGATTGCATGCGGAGAAGTTACG
>JBBTFS010000049.1:0-3418 GCA_038060705.1 Gemmatimonadota bacterium | reverse complement strand
GCAAGCGAAATCAGAAACGGTGTCTCCGCTCCACCGTACGTCGCGACGACATAGACCACGAGGCCGGCCGTCAGCGTTGCGATCGCGGTGCGCGGCCCGCCCCAGTTGGTGAACAGCGCGAACACCGCGGTCACCAGCGTCCCGGCACTACCCAGCGCTGACGCTTGCTCCACCAACTCCAGAATCCCCTCGGCGCGGCGCGCCAACAGATACGCGATCACGCCGAACAGCATCACACCGCCGCGCGCCATCATCACCTTGGTCCGCTCGTTCGTGATCTTGAGCCCGGGCACCAGCAGGTTGTGCGACAGGATGCTGGACGACACCAGCAGGGTGCTGTCCACGGTGGAGAGAATCGCCGAGATGAGCGCGCCGGCGAACACGGCGTAGAGCACCGGCGGCAGAATGGATTTTGCCAGCTCCGGCAAAAGCTGCTCCTCATTGGCGAGATTCGGCATTACCGACGGCCCCAGGAGCCCGATGATGAGCGGGATGACGCCGATCGACACGTACATCGCCGCAGCGATGAACGACGAGCGGCGCGCCACCGCGGGCGAGCGCGCCGCAATGATACGGCCGACGATCTCCGTGGCCAGCACCGAACCCGCTACCGGAATCGCCCAGCGCTCGGCGACCGTCCACCAGCTTTCACCGTGAGGCATGAAATGCACACGTGCGGGATCGCGGACAACGCGGACGACTTCGTCCACCCCGCCCAAGTGTGGTAGCAACGCCACGAGCACGATGATGAGCCCGATCGCCAGCAATCCTCCCTGTACCACGTCGGTGATGGCGTCAGCCAGCATGCCGCCGAACACCGCGTACAGGATGGTGAACCCGGCCGCGACAGCGATGGACAACTCGGCGCTGAGCGCACTGGAAGACGTGGTGTTGAGCACGTGCCCGAAGGCGCGGATCTGCGCCGCGGCCCAGATGATGGAGCTGGGAATGAGAATCGCCGCGGCGAGCCGCTCGGTGCCGACACTGAAGCGCTCGCGGTAGAGATCGGCGAACGT
This sequence comes from Gemmatimonadota bacterium, assembly GCA_038060705.1. GTDB lineage: Bacteria > Gemmatimonadota > Gemmatimonadetes > Gemmatimonadales > Gemmatimonadaceae > DASPMP01. The sequence goes on along the minus strand of JBBTFS010000049.1, from coordinate 2,402 downwards.
GGTGAGCTTGCGTTTCCACAATGGCCCGGCGAATACGAGCCCCATCAGCAGCAGGCACAATCCGTAGCCGAACGGCTCCGCCGACCCGATTGACACGCCGTCCTTGTATGCCCGCCCCGCCGACCCCACCACCGTCTCCGCGCCGAACCACGTGGCGAAGATGGAGAACGTGACGAGGACGTAGCCCAGGTTGCGGCCGGCGAGGATGTAGTCGGCCTCGGACCGGATCTTTCTCGACGCCCAGACGCCGATACCGAGCTGGGCGACCATGTAGAGCGTTACCGCGGCGAGGTGCGACAAATGCGACCGGGAAAGGGAGACGGGGAGGAAGACGGCTCAGGCGGTCGCTTCCACCAGCGTCCGCGCGGCGTCGATGGCTTCGGTGGACCCGGCGACGGCAAGCACATCGCCGGCGTGCAGCTGTACGCTTCCGCTGGGCGCGACGATCTCCGCTCCCTGGCGCTTGATGGCAAGCACAATGGCGCCGGTGAGTCCTCGGAGATCCAGGTCCGCGAGCGTTTTCTCCACCGAAACACATCCGGCCGAGACCGCGATCGTCTCGGGCTCGCCAAGTCCGGGCAGCATCGTGTGCATGTGCTCCATGGTGCGCCGCATTTCGTCCGGTTGGCTGGTGGACATTTGCCGGCCCAGCGCGCCAAGAATGACTTCGGCGCCCGCGCGCGCGTGCCCTTGCAGGTTCGTGGCGCTGCGCCAGACGGCGACCGCGAGCACGGCAAGGACGACGCCGGCGACCACGCCCGTGCGGCTCGACGGCACGAACGGATGCGTCAGGGCCAGGAGCGGCACGGTCACCGCGACGAGGAGCCCGAATTGCAGCGATGCGACCAACGAGCGGCGGGGCGCGGCGGCGGTATCCACCTTCCCCTGCGGCACATCCGGCATGGCGCGCCGCGCCAACTCGAGTCCCAGCGAGCGCGACACGCGCACGAGCCCGATCACCAGGGGCAGCCCGATGGCGAGCGCTCCGGACAACACGATGAGGCGCGACGCGGTGGCCGGCGCGCCCGTCCAGTCGCCCATCAGCACCGTAAAGCGCGGCATCTCCAATCCGGTGCCGATGATGACCCCGGCGAGCACGAGCGCGTCGAGCACCAGCAGTTGCAGCAACCGGCGAGCGCGCGTGGTGGCGGCGGCCGTCGCGGGGCCGGTGCGCACGCGCTCGATCCACGACGCGTACAGCGCCACGAACGTCTGCGCGGGCTTGGGCAACACGCTGTCGATCCATGTCGCCACCGGCGTGGCCGCCCGGATCAACAGTGGCGTGGTAAGCGTCGTGACGGCCGACACCGCCACCGCCATTTGATAGACGATGTCACGCGTGGCGCCGGTGGCGAGGCCAACGCCGGCGATGATGAACGAGAACTCACCGATCTGCGCCAGGCTCATGCCCGCCTGCACCGACGTGCGCACGCTGTGTCCCGTGAAGAAACTCGCGATGGACACGGCCACCACGTTGCCGACGACGACGAGCATCGTGAACAGCAGCACCGCCGGCCAGAGACGCAGCACGACCATCGGGTCGAACATCATGCCGACCGACACGAAGAAGATGGCGGCGAAGATGTCGCGCACCGGCGCGACGAGTCGCTCGACGGTCTTCTCCTCCCCGGATTCCGCGATCAGCGATCCGGCGATGAACGCGCCCAACGCCACCGAGTACCCGAACGACGCCGCCAACAGTGCGGCGGCGAAACACAAGGCCACCGAAACGATGAGCGTGGTCTCCGGCCGGTTCATGCTCACGACCGCGCGGATGAGGCGCGGCACCACGAGCAGGCCCACCACGATGAGCATCGCCAGGAACGACGCCAACTGCACGCCGGTGACCCAGAGGTCCGCGACCGTCAGGTCAGTGCCGGCGGACAGCGTGGTGAGCACCGCAACGAGCACGATGGCGATGAGGTCCTCGGTAATGAGCACGCCGAGGACCAGGTCGGTGAACCGGCCGGTGACGCGTTGCTCCGCGAACGCCTTGGCGATGATCGTCGTGGACGAGATGGCGATGGCCGCGCCGGCGTAGATACTCTCGAGCCGGCTCCACCCAAGGGACTGCCCCAGCCAATAGCCCAAGGTGGTCATGACGACCGCCTGGGCCAGCGCGACCAAGCCCGCGCGCGGCATGATGCGCAGCATTTTTCTGAGGCTGAACTCCAGCCCCAGCGCGAACATCAGCAGGATGACGCCGAGCTCGGACCACGTGCGCACCGTGGCCTCGTCGGCCACGAGCGGAATCGGGATGTGCGGGCCCGCGATCATGCCCGCGCGCAAATAGCCAAACACCACTGGCTGCTTGAGTCGCTGGAAGGCGCCCGTCGTCAGCCCGGCGCGGCAGAGTACGATGGCGAGCGTCTGGAGGAGATCGTGCGCGTCGGGCATCACAT
>JBBTFS010000048.1:0-9623 GCA_038060705.1 Gemmatimonadota bacterium | reverse complement strand
CGACGCCCGCGCCCAGCGCCGCGCGCACCACCAACTCGTGCTCGCGCCGCACACCGCGCATCAGCGTGAGATTGGCGACGTTGGCCGCCGAGATGATCAGCACGAATGCTGCCGCGCCCATCAGCAGCCAGAGCGTCAGCTGGGCGCGTTCGCCCAAGGCCTTCTTGAACGGAAGTACCGCTACGCGCGGATGCGCGGCGGCTTGGTATGCATCCGGATGTTCCCGTACCATCCGCGCGAACACGCTCTCCACTTCGTTGCGCGCCTGCTCCAGGGTGGCGGCAGGCGCCAGGCGCGCGACCAGTTCGGTCATGCGGTGGTTGCGGTCCTCCACCATCAGCGCGCTCAGGTGGTGCGGGCTCACCACCATGTTCAATAGCGCGTCCATGGGGTCGGGGAAGAACGGCGCGGGCTGCAGCACTCCGATCACGGTCACGGACGTGCCGCCGAAGTCCACCGGCGTACCGACGACCGTGGGGTCGCCGCCGAACTTTTTCAGCCAGAACGCGTGGGTCAACACCATGACAGGCGGCACGCCCTGCCCGTCATCGGCCGGTGTCGTGAGTCGGCCGAGCTGGGCGGAAAGTCCCATGACCTCGAAGTAATTGCCGGTGACCAGGCCGATGTCGACGCGGGATGTCTCGTTGTTGACGCGCATCGAGCCGAACCACGGCGAATACTCCGCGATTCCGCCGAGCGAGGGCACTCCGGAGCGGAAGTCGCGGACTTCGGGCACCGAGAACGACAGGTTGCGGCCGGCGGGCCCGTCAATGGACTCGCGCAGGTAGACGAGACGGTCACCGTCGCGGTGCGGCAGCGGCTTGAGCAACACGCCGCGCACGACGCTGAAGATCGCGGTGTTGGCGCCGATGCCGAGCGCGAGGGTCACGACCACGATGGCTGTGAACGTGGGCGCATGCCGCAGCGCGCGCACGGCATACTTGATGTCAGCCGCCAGGCTCTCCAGCCACGGCAGGCCGCGTTGGTCGCGCACGGCTTCCACGGCCTGGGTCACGCCGCCGGACGCAAGAAGTGCCTGACGGCGCGCGTCCTCGGGCGTCATGCCGCGGCGGACGAACTCAGCCGTCTCCATCTCCAGATGCGCCTGCATTTCCGCGCGCAGGTCGTGATCGGCGCGGTCCTTGTCGAAGACGCCCGCAATGCGCGCGAGCAAGGCGCGGATCTGTCTCATGATTCCTCCGGCCGCAGCGCAAGGAAAGCGGCGATGAGGTCCGCGGTCCTGTTCCACTCACGGGCTTCACGCGCGAGCTGTTTGCGGCCAGCGGGCGTGAGCGCATAGAACTTCGCACGTCGGTTGTTCTCTGACTCACCCCACTCGGCCTCGATGAAGCCCTCCTGCTCCAGTTTGAGCAGGGCGGGGTAGAGCGTGCCGTAGTTGAGCGTCAGGCGGTTCTTGCTGGTCTCCTCGATGCGGCGGGCGATGCCGTAGCCGTGCAAGGGGCCCAAAACGTCGAGGGTTCGCAGCACCATCAGGGCCAGGGTGCCCTGTTTCACGTCCAGTTTGTCCGCCATTCTGCCGTCCTATTGGATTCCCATAGGAACATAGTGCCTTCCTATGGGTAGTCCATACGTGGGGGACGGGCGCGTGGTTTCAGAACTGCACGCCGAAGGCCCAAGACCCCAAGGGTGCACTCAGGGCTGATTGCGGCAGTAGATGGTGCCGGCGCAGGAGGTCTGCACGTAGACCTCCGCGAGCAACATCCACCGCCCGTTCACCTTGCGCCACTTGGCGAAGTACGGACCACTCACTCGCGTGACGCCGTCAGCCTGGGTCCACCTGCCGGTCCAGTTGCCGGACTCGGCGGCTTGGCCCCACTGAGGATTCACAACCACGGACTCAGGCGTGCGCACGAACACTACATCCGGCCGCGACCTGAACAGAAGGGAGTTTTGCGTGCGGGCCGAGTCCCGGCCAATGGACCGAGCGTTCGTAGACGTTACCAGCACGTACTCCGGCAGAAACAGGCTGGACCACGCGACTGTGTCGTGCGCGGCAATCGCCTGGTTCGACGCGGCCCGCGCGGCGCGGATGGCGGCCTCGTCCGACGGCGCCTGCGCCGCGGCCATCGAAGCCACGCTCAGAATCATGAGTGTTTGGACCACAAGCCGGCTGGTTTTCATATCGCGCGACCTCCGCCCAGGGTGCGCCTTACGGAGGGGCCGCAAGGCTGACTACCATATATACGATCACCGCCGCTCAATCCGGGAGAGAGTGACCATGGCCTCGCACCACGACGAGCTGCACCTGCTCGATCAAGCGCAATCAGACGCCGAACGGATGGCAGACGAGTTGGGCATCACGAACGACGTGGATCGGCGCACGTTCGTGTTCATCTCGCTGGCCACGGCCGCGGCGACGACGTTCGGCTTCGGCGCCAAGGCATTGGCACAGGGCGGCGGCGGCGTGCCCGGCCAGCAGGGGCCGCAGCAGGTGCCACCCGTCCCGCTCGACAACATGGAACCGGTGTCGTGGACGTTCCAGCCGTATCCGGGTGGAACAGGCGCCCTGCTCGAGAAGACGTACCGCGAAAAAGGACCGGCCGCGTTCGAGCGCCAGCCGTTCGCCTGGACCAGCCGGACCAAGGCCGCCTTCTATATAGAACCGTGGGGCTCGGCGGACCTCCCGGCAAACGACGAGGACATCGCGTTCTTTCCGGCGCACCGGCTGGCCGCGGCGATCAAAGCCGGCAAGCTCACGTCCACTCAGCTCACGAAGATCTACCTCGAACGCCTCAAGCGGCTGAATCCGACGTTGATGTGTGCCGTCACCATCATGGAAGAGCAGGGTCTGGCGTACGCCGCCCAGATGGACGCCGAGCTCAAGTCCGGCAAGTATCGCGGCCCGCTCCACGGCATCCCGTGGGGCGTGAAGGATCTCTTCGTGGTAAAGGGCACGCCGACCACGTGGGGCGCACAGGACTTTGACACCCGCGTCATCGACGAAGATTCCGAAGTCGTGGTGCGCCTGCGCGAAGCGGGCGCGGTGCTCATCGCCAAGCTGTCGACCGGCCAGTTCGCACAGGGCGGTACGTGGCATCGCGGCACCACCAAGAATCCCTGGAATCTGTCGCGCAGTTCCAGCGGATCGTCCGCCGGGCCGGCGTCGGCCACGGCGGCGGGTTGCGTCGCCTTTGGCATCGGCACCGAGACGAGCGGCTCCATCACGAGTCCCACCACCGAGTGTGGTCTCACCGCGCTGCGGCCGACGTTTGGACGCGTCACGCGGTACGGCGGCATGGTACTGGCGTGGTCGATGGATCGCGTCGGACCCATCACGCGCACCGCGCAAGACGCGGCCATCGTCTTCAACGTGATTCACGGTGCCAGCGAGAAGGACCCGGGCTCGATCACGATGCCGTTCCATTTCAACGCCAACATCGATCTCGCCGGCGTGCGCGTCGGCGTGCGTCGTCCGCAGAATTTGAACGCGCCAGTTGATGCCAACTTCGCGCCGTTCCTCGACAAGCTGAAGTCGCTCGGCGCCACGACCCACGAACTTGCGCCGCCGCCCACCGTACCTGGCAGCCAGGGCGGCATCGGCGTTGAGTCGGCCGCGGCGTTCGACTCGTATGTGCAGATGAAGGCGAAGGAACTGGGAATGGACATGGCCACTGTGCTCACAACGTTCGCCCCCAATCGCGGCGGTGGCGGTGGCGGCGGTGGTGGCGGTGGTGGTGCGCCGCCGGTTCCAGACAGCAAGGGTGGTCAGTTGAATCGCTGGGTGCCTGGCCGCGTCACCACGGCGTTCGAGTTCATCAACTCGCAGCGCCGGCGCCACATGCTCATCACCAAATGGCAGGAGTATCTCAAGGACACCGACGTCTACGTCGGCGCGGCCGATGTCGGAGTGCACGCGCAGACCGGACACCCGGTCGCGGTTCTGCCGATCGCTTTCGGGCTGCGCCCGCAGGGACAAGGCCCCGGCGGTGGCGGCGGCGGCGCGCCGGGTGTAGCGCGCCCGGACTCAACGCGCCCGGCAGCTCCGCCCGAGCCACTCAATCCTCAGCCGATTTGCGCGCAGATCGCCGGGAACCTGTACCTCGATGACGTGGTGCTATCCGTGGCGCACAAATACCAGGCGAACACGACGTGGCATCTCGAGCGCCCAAAGCTGGGGTGACGCGACGGCGTCAGCCCGGTTCAATCGCTGAACGGGACACGGTCATCTATCGCCGCACCAATGGGTGTTCTCGAAAGAACGCCCACATCACACTGGAAGCGTCGATGCTATGGCTGGTGCGCCCGACGAACCACTCCGGTTGCGGGCCGCCGCCGGGCCAGGTGTGCCCGCCGCCCTGAATCGTGTACAGCTCCACGTCGGCGCCTTTGGCGCAGTTCACATACGCGCGTCGCGTGACGTCGGCCGCGATCATGCTGTCCCGTGGCGTTGCCGCGCACCCGTTTCGCCGGGCCCAATTCGCGGTCCAGGTCAACTGATTCGGAAAGTGCTTCTGGCCCGGAGCAACCCACGTAGTGCCGCCGGTGTACGGCACCGCCGGATCGGCGGTGCCATGAAAGTTGATCATCGGAATTGGCCGGCGATCGGTGCACCACTTGAACGGCAGAAGGTGCGCCGAGGCTACCAAGCCAACGGCCGCGAGGCGATCTGAGAGTTTGCAGGAGAGGACGAAAGTCATGCCGCCCCCGTTCGAGAGCCCGTTGGCGTAGATGCGCGCTGGGTCAATGGTGTAGTGCGCCGCGAGCGTATCAATCAGCTCCGAAATGAAAGTCACATCGCGAATCTGATCGAGCCCGTCCTCCACGGCGCCCCAGGAGCGCACGCCTTGGCCACCCAGCCCGGACGGGTACACGACGATGAGCCCCTCGCGGTCGGCCACCGCATTCCACTGGCTCATGTCCCTATGCGCGGCGCCCCAGAGGCCTCCGCCGTGCAAGCTGATGACCAGTGGCGTCCGCCTGGAACGGTCATAGCTCGCCGGCACATACAGCAGGTACTCGCGCTTCAATCCGGATGACACGAACGCACCGTTGTCGGCGTTCGCGGAGAACCACGAGGCCGCTGTGATCGGTACGACGACGACCGGCAGCCCGATGAGGACAAACACGGCCGCGAGGGTCCCGTTACGACTCATGGAGTGTCGAATCACGAGTGACGAGTCACGAGAGTCATCGGTGTCGGTTCCACGCCAGCGACAGCGGCGCCGCGGACAGTCGCGCGAGCGGGATCGCAAGGATCGCAAGGAGCATGAGCAAATAGCGCGGGATGTGTGGTGTATCGAGCATCCATACCAGCACGCCGTACAACGCGAACACCGCGGCACTCCAGCACGCCGCGCCCATCACGAGTGTGCGATCGCTCACGAGACGGCTGCGATAGAGGCGGGTCGCGATCCACACCGCCGCCGACATCTTGAGGCCGACCAGCACCGCGACAATCGTTGGCAGTGCGTTCCACAATGTCCCAACCCGCCGCGTCTCGATGATCCACTCGACGGCCGGCCCGATGAGCGTCAGCAGCGTGAGGGTGACGAAGATGCTCCCCTTGATGAGTCCCGCCCGCCCAGTGAGCCCGATGTACAGCGTTTGCACCAACTGCTTCCACGTTGACGCGATGAACGCCATGACCACCAGAAGCAGGAATACCACGGCGCGCGGCGTTCCCACGACTTCGGCAAAGCGGCGCGATCGCTCGAGCGCCAGCGGCATCACACCGGACCACTGGAGCGCGATCGGGATCGCGACGAGAACCAACAGCCACGCCAGCGCCGTGCTCGCGAGCGTGGTCTTGAGCTTGGCCGCGATCAGCTGCGCGTTGGTCGCCGGCCGCGTCGCGATGAACGGGGGCAGGCCACGCGAATCGTCCACGTTCACACCAGGCGTGCTCACCGTCGCCGCCGCAAAAGTGGCGATGATGATCGGCGTGAAGAGCACCCCGAGGACAAACTTGAGGAGCAACACCTTTGAGGTGCCCACGACCCAGAACAGCAGCAGCTCGAAGGGAAGGACGATCGCGACCCACACCGGAAGCGACTTGCCGCTGAGACGCCACTCGAACCACGCCTGCGCGCGTGCCGGCGATCTAAATCGCTCCCGCACACCCGAAACTCCCCCGAGGCGCGCGAGCCACGTGAACCCGCCGCTCCAATCAGGAACGTCCCCGTTGCGCGCGCGCGCGACCGCGTAGCGCGCGACGAGATACGCCAGCGGAATCTGCGGCAGCAGGAACGCCGCCATCACGGCCTCGGACGCCTCGAAGTGGAGTGCCAGGATGACGATGGCGTCAATCGTCGTGAGCCAGAGCACCACGGCAAACACGCGCGCGCCCGGCAATCCGTACGGCATCCATGTGAGCGCCTGCGCCCAGGCGAGCAGCACCACCGCCAGAATGCCGGGCCAGATCACCGGGACCTCGATGGATGACGCGGGCCAGAGCGCCAGCGCCCGCGCCACGGTCCACAGCGCCGCCGCCGCGATGCCGCCGAGCAGCATCGGCAATCCCGCCAGTAGCGTCGTGCTCACCGGCCTGGTGAACATCCGCGCCGGGTACATGGATTGGCGGGCAGCAAGGTCCCCGTCGAGGCCGAAGGTGAAGATCGCGATGAAGTAGGTGAAGTACGCCGAGCTTGGCACAGCAACACCAAGCGCGAAGGTCGCGGCGGAGTCGAACTTGATGTCGATGCCACGCGAAACAACGACGAGTTTGATCGCCGCGAGGACGATCAGGTAGCCGGCGACCGCGATCAATCCCCAGCGATGCCGTTGGCGGAGCTCCCACGCGATCGCGGCGGCCGCTGAGCGCACCGTCTACCCTTGCGCGGTGGGTGCGGGCTCGCCGGCACGAGCAACAAAGATCTCGGCGAGCGACGGTACGCGTCCGTCCACGCGGTGCGATTCCTTGATGACAGATAGCGGCCCGCTCAGCACGATCCGGCCGTGGCTGATCATGATGACGTGATCGGCGACTGCCTCTACCTCGTCCAGGAGGTGCGACGAGAACAACACCGTGCGGCCCTCGTCGGCGATGGTGCGAATGACGGCGCCGAGGATGTCGCGGCGGACGATCGGGTCCAGTCCGGACGACGGTTCGTCCAACACCAGCAGCTCGGGGCGGTACGCCAGCGCGACCAGCAGTCCCATGCGCGCCTTCTGCCCCTTGGAGAGGTGCTTGATCTTCGCGGTCAGGTCGAGCGCGAACGCCTGGCGCAGTTCCTCCGCGTAGGCGTCGTCCCACTTGGGATAGAACGCGCGCGAGTAACGCACGAGTTCGTTCACGCGCATCCAACCGGGGAGGTCGTTCTCCTCCGACAGATACCCGATGCGCGACAGGACGCTCACGGGATCGTCAACGGGGTCGAGGCCAAACACGCGCACCGTGCCGCGCTCGGCCCGAAGCAATCCCAGGATGTGCCGGATGAGCGTGGTCTTGCCAGCGGCGTTGGCGCCAACGAGGCCGTAGACCGCCCCGCGCGGGAGGTCCAGGTTCACTGACGCCAGGGCCGTCGTGGCGCCAAAGCGGCGTGTCAAGTCCGAGACGTGAATGACCGATTCTGGCACGACCGAAGTTGCGAGGGACCATACGGCGAAGGCAAGCGTGCGGCGGCGCCTCGGGGCACAAGTGACGAGCCATTGTACGCGGCGTACGTTATCGGGCCGCCAAATCCGCCGAACCGTGACCAACCCACGCCAAAATCCGATCCGCTCCATCGTCGCCGCCTCGGCGGGCAACCTCGTCGAATGGTTCGACTTCTACGTCTACGCGTTCACCGCCCTGTATTTCTCCAGCGCGTTCTTTCCGGGCGGCAGCGACACGGCGCAGCTCATGAAGACGTCGGGCGTGTACGCGCTGGGTTTTTTCGCACGGCCGCTCGGCAGCTGGATCTTCGGGCGCCTCGCCGATCGCACAGGCCGGCGCCACTCGATGGTGATTGCCGTGCTGCTCATGAGCTTTGGGTCGCTGATGGTGGCCTGCCTGCCCACGTACGACAGCGTGGGTGTGATGGCCCCGGTGCTGCTCACTGTGGCGCGCGTGATCCAGGGCATCTCCGTCGGGGGCGAGTACGGGGCAACCGCGGCCTACATGAGCGAGATCGCGCACTCGGGCCGTCGCGGATTCTTCGCGTCCTTCCAGTACGTCACGATCGTCGGCGGACAGTTGCTTGCGAGCGTCACGCTGGTCGCGCTCCAGCTCTTTCTGACGAAGGACGAGTTGGTCGCCTGGGGATGGCGCATTCCCTTCGTCGTCGGCGCCATCGCCGCGCTGATCGCGCTGTATCTCCGCGGTACGCTCGTCGAGACCAGCACGCCCGAGTCACGGTCGCACGAGCATGCGGGCACGATCCGCGGGATACTCCTGCACAAGCGCTCGTTGTTCATCGTGCTCGGCTATACGGCGGCCGGCTCGCTCATCTTCTACACGTACACGACGTACATGCAGAAGTACCTGGTCAACTCGGCGCACTTCGACACCCGGGTGGCCACCAACATCATGACCGCCGTGCTCTTCTGCTTCATGCTGCTGCAGCCGGTGTTCGGCGCACTGTCGGACAAGATCGGCCGGCGCACCGCGATGCTGGCCTTCGGCGTCTTTGGCGTGCTGGCCACCGTGCCGCTCCTGAGCGCCATCGGCGCCGCGCGCACGCCGATGGCGGCGTTCGCCCTGGTGCTGCTCGGTCTCTGCGGCGTGAGCTTCTACTCGTCCATCAGCGGCATCGTGAAGGCGGAGATGTTCCCGACGCAAATCCGCGGCTTGGCCGTGGGAATGCCCTATGCCATCTCGAACGCGGCGTTCGGCGGCACGGCGGAGTATGCGGCGCTGTGGTTCAAGAACCGTGGCGTGGAGGCGTATTTCTTCTGGTACGTCACGGTGCTGGCGGCGGTCGGCTTGATCGCGGCGCTGCTCATGCCGGACAACCGCGTGCACGGATATCTGCGCGACGACGGCGCCGCGCCGGCGGGGTGATCCTCGTGGTGATCCAAAACGCCGAGCCACGGGTTCATTCCGTGGCCCGGCTCGAGCGGTCTACTTCGATACCCCCGGGACCATCACGGCGTCGATAACGTGCACCCAACCGTTGGATGCGCGCACTGACCCGACCACCTTGGCGCCGCCGATGAAGACATCCTTGCCCTTTCGCACGATCTTCTCCGACCCGCCATCGGCCATCGAGACGCTCTCGCCGTCCTCGAACGCGCCGATTTCGCGCGCGCTCGTGGTGACGTGGTGCGTCAGGACATCCGAGAGCTTGCTCTTGTTCGCGGGCTTGAGCAGGTCGTCCACCGTGCCGGCCGGCAGCTTGTCGAAGGCGGCGTTGGTGGGTGCGAAGACGGTGAATGGTCCCGCGTTCGCCAACGAGTTCACCAGGTCCGCGGCCTTGAGCGCCGCCACCAGGGTGGTGTGGTCCTTCGAGCCGACCGCGACGCGAACGACGTCTGGTTGGGACTGGTTGTCGACGACTGACGCCTGACCGCCGCTTGGCGGCGGGGCGGCCTCGCCTCCAGCGCTCCGGGCGTCAGGCGCCGAGCATGCTGTCGCTGCGATGATGAGAGCCCAATGGCCTACGTGCCGTGCGCGCTGCATCGAAGTCCCCTCCGCGGAGTGTGGTTGCCTGCAGTGACACATGGTCGTGCAGGGTGGCGCCACA
>JBBTFS010000047.1:0-7787 GCA_038060705.1 Gemmatimonadota bacterium | reverse complement strand
CCGTGCGGGCCAAGTACCCAAAGGCCGAGATCGTCGTCGTGAGTTCTCCGGCTGACCGCGGCCGCGCGGCGCAGATCGCCGCGGAGGGCGGAGCCCGCTTGGTGGCAGACCGTGGCATACGAGACGCGATGTCCATCGTCGCCCACGCCGACGTGGTCTTCACGCCGGACACCAGCATCTCGCACGTCTGTAGCGCGCTGGGCAAGACGGCGGTGGTGCTGCACCCGCGCGGCAACGCCGCTATCTGGGGTCCCTACAAGACCGACGGACGCTCGGTGGACAGCCTCACCGCGTCCGTCACGGACATCAGCGCTTCGGTGGCGTCGGAGGCTCTGCTGGCGCGTCTCGCTTGACGATCCGCCAGATGAGCAGTGAAACGCCGGCAATCAGCAGCGAGTGGGTCACGCCGGGGGCGTCGTTGACCACGAACGTCAGCACAGCCCAGATCACCAGCATTGCCACGGCGGCCATCAGTCCAAGATCCATTTTTTGTTGACCTCCCTTGGAAGCGCGCGTACATTAGCCGTTCAAGGCGTAAGGAACGGAGAGTTCTGTTTTTGAGCCGATAGTCCAATTGCTGGGTTCGACAATCTATGCTGACGTCATGCCCCCAGTGCGGGGGAAGGCGAAAGGTGTGGTGAGAGCCTCAAATCTTTCCTTTGGGCTGCATAAAACCCTCTCTGTTCCGTTTTTTGCGAGCCCCGTGGGCAACCACGGGGCTCGCGTTTTCCGGGGAGGTCTTTGACGCATGGCCGCATCACCACAAGTCACCATCACGCGGCGCCTGCACTTCAGTGCCGCGCATCGCGTGCACAACCCCAGGTTGTCCGACGCCGAGAACGTGCGCTTGTTCGGCAAGTGCAACAACCCCAACTGGCACGGCCACAACTACATCCTGGACGTGTCCGTGAAGGGCGTGCTCGACGAAACAACCGGCTACGTCGTGGACCTGTCGCGCATCAAGGAGATTGCGCAACAGCACGTGGTGGACAAGGTGGACCACCGCAACCTGAATCTCGAAGTGGATTTTCTGCGCGACACGATTCCCACCACCGAAAACTTCGTCGTCGCCATGTGGCGAGTGCTGGAGCCGGCGCTCAAACCCGCGCAGCTCACGCGCCTCGTACTTTGGGAGACGGTGAATAACTACGTCGAGTATGACGGCCGCTAAAGGCGCGCTCTCCGGCAAGTCTGCCCTGGTGACCGGCGCGTCGCGCGGCATCGGCTTGGCGTGCGCGCAGGCGCTGCATGGCGCAGGCGCCCGTGTCATCCTCGTGGCGCGCGACCCGACGACGCTCAAGAAGGCCGCGGACGAACTGGGCGAGCGCGCCCACGCGGTCGTCGGCGACATGCTGGACGCAGCCGCGGTGTCGCGCATGATCGCCGAGGTTCGATCGTTGCTCCAGGGCGTTCCCGACATCCTGGTGAACAATGCCGGCCGGTTCCAGCTGACGACCGTGGAGGAAACGTCGGTGGTGGAGTTTGCCAACACCATTCGCGTCAACCTCACGGCGCAATTCGCCATCCTGCGCGACTTCCTTCCGGACATGCGCAGGCGCGGCTGGGGCCATATCGTGACCATCGGCTCTATCGCGGACCACCAGGCGTTCCCACAGAACGCCGCGTACGCTGCCAGCAAGTTCGGAGCGCGCGCGCTGCATGAAGTACTGCGTGAGGAAGCGCGCAGCAGCGGCGTGCGGGCGACGCTCATTTCGCCGGGTCCGGTGGACACGCCCTTGTGGGACGACGTGAATCCCGACACGCTGGCGGGCCTGACGCCGCGCACGCGCATGCTGGAAGCGAGCGCGGTGGCCGACGCCGTGGTCTACGTCGCCACGCGTCCGTCCGACGTCAACATCGACGAACTGCGTCTCTCGCGCAGCTGAGCCGTGTTCGTCGACCTGATCGAGGCGCTCCGCTGCCCTCGGCCGCACGACGAGTCGCAGCTGGTGGTGGCCGCCGGCCGCGTCGTGGACCGACACATCATGGAGGGAACGCTTGGCTGCCCGGTGTGCGGCGCCGAGTTCAAGATCGTCGCGGGCATCACGCAGTTCGAGATGCCCGGGCGGCCGACGCCAGCCCAAGAGCCTGACGCTGAGCTGGGTTTGCGCATCGCCGCGTTTCTCGAGCTCACGGATGCGAAGGGATTCGCGATCCTGTGCGGCACGTGGGGCGCTCAGCTGGATCCGATTCAGCGCGTCGCCGACACCCCGTTGCTGCTGGTCAACCCACCGACGCACTACGGCGGTGAGCCGGCCGGTGTGGTCTTGTGCGACGCAGTGCCACTGGCAGCGTCATGCGCGCGCGCGGCAGCATTGGACCACGACATGGCGGCAACCCAGATGGCGTCCGTGGTCCGTGCAGTACGGCAGGGCGGGCGCCTCATTGGCCCGGCGGCGCTCTCGCTGCCAGCCGGCGTCACCGAAGTCGCCCGCGACGAAACCCTCTGGGTCGGCGAGAAGCCCGGCGCCGTGCGATTCGTAGAACTCAAGAAGGGCGGCGGGTAGCGTACCCGCTCGCGGAGCGCTCGGGGCTTACCGGCCAAGCCGGGGCAGCGCCTACCCAGCTACTTCAGTCTCCCGAAGATCCCCCTCGTAAAGGGCGTCGATGACGCCCTTGTACTGCTTGTCCACGACTTTCCGCTTCACCGAAAGCTTGGGCGTCAGCTCCCCGCGCTCGATCGAGAAGTCGTGCTCCAGGAGCGCCAGTTTCTTCGGCATCTCGAAATGCGCCAGTCCCTTGAGCGCGCCAAAGACCTCCTTGTCCATCTTCATCCGGATGGTCGGCATCGCCAGCAGTTGCCTCCGGTCGGTCCAGATGATGTTCTGCAGTTTGGCCCACTTCTCCAGGTTGTCCCAGTTTGGCACGATGAGCATCACGGGGAACTTGCGTCGGTCACCGATCATCACCGCCTGACTCACGTACTTGTTGGTCTTGGCCGTGTTCTCGATCGGTTGCGGCGCGATGTTCTTGCCACCCGCCGTCACGATGATGTCCTTCTTGCGGTCCGTGATGCGAACGAACCCGTCTTCGATGACGCCGATGTCCCCGGTGTAGAACCATCCGTCCTTGTCGATGCACGCGGCCGTGGCTTCGGGGTGGTTGTAGTAGCCCTTCATGATGTGTGGGCCACGCGACAGGATTTCGCCATCGTCCGCGATCATCACTTCGACGCCCGGCACCGGTTTGCCAACGCTCCCGATTCGGTAGTTCTCCGGCGTGTTCACCGAGATCACCGGCGACGTTTCCGTGAGCCCGTAGCCCTCGAGGATCACCAAGCCGGCGGCGTAGAAGAACTTGTTGATCTCCGGCGCCAGCGGTGCGCCGCCGGACACGAAGTAGCGCAGCCGTCCGCCCGTGCGCGCCTGGAGTTTCGAGAAGACGAGCTTCTGCGCGATGGAATACTGGAACGCCAGTACGCCGCCGGGCGTGCGCCCGGCCAATCGCTCGTCGGCCCAGCGTTCCGCCACGCCGCGGGCCCAGAAGAAGATGTTCCTCTTGAGCGTCCCGCCCGACAGCGCGTTGTCCAACACGCGCGCGTACATCTTCTCGAACAGACGGGGCACCGACAGCACCAGCGTCGGACGCACCTCGCTCAGGTTGAACGGCACGGTGTCGATGGACTCGGCGTATGCGATCGACGTGCCCGTGTGGAACATCAAGTAGTTGTCCGCCAGGCGCGCGAAGCTGTGCGACAGCGGCAGGAAGCTGAGGCACACGTCGTTGCCGCCGAATGGAATCGCGGCGGCGCCGGCCATCACGTTGGAGTACAGGTTGTCGTGCGTCAGCATCACGCCCTTGGGCGCGCCGGTCGTCCCGGAAGTGTAGATCAGCGTCGCGACTTCATCCGGCTGCACGGCCAGCGCCTGCGCGCGGTATTGCTCGGTGCGCGCGGCGGAATCCACGGCCTGCCCCTTGGCGCGGACCTGCTCCAGCGTGGTCGTCTCGCCTGGTCGCAGGCTGTCGCCGAACCCGATCACGTGCTTCACACCGGGGCACTCGGCCTTGATCTGCGCGATCTTTGCCGCCTGTTCGGGCGTCGACACAAAGATCGCGACGGCCCCGGAGTCGTTCAGGAGGTACGGGATCTGTTCCGCGGGTAGCGTCGGGTAGAGGGGCACATCGGTGAGTCCCGACGTCAGCGCCGCATAGTCAGCCACCGCCCATTCCGGCCGGTTCTCCGACAGGATCGCGACGCGATCGCCGCGCTTGATGCCGAGTTCCTGGAGTCCCAGCGCCACCTGCCGCACTTGGTCGGCCAGCGCGCGCGACGAGATGGACGTGTATTTGCCGCCGACCTTCACCTGCAATGCGTCCGGCTTGTCGAACTTGGCGACTGCGTCGAAGAACAACCGGTTCAACGTGCCTGGAGACGAATTCCTGGGTCCGCCGGACGTCAGCATCGCTGCCTCACTGGCTCGTGAAGACCACCGTGAATTGTACGGTTCCGATGGACACGCCGCGATACGATGCGGTGGCGCGGATCACCGCGCTGTCCGGGTTCACCGTCGTGAGCTGATTGATGCGCAATCGCAGTGAGCGCGCGGCGCGTCCGTTTGTGGTCGTGTCCGCCTTGGAGACGGCATTGCCGTTCATGAGGGCGACCGTAGCCCCGGTATCCCTGGACGGCGGGGCACTCACGATCGAATACTTCACGATCACTGCGTCCACGCCCGACGTCACGCCGCCCACCCGATGCTGCACCAAGGCGGCCAGCTCCGCTGAGTTTGCGAGTGTGTCCGTGAGTACCGAGTATCGTTTGACGTGGCGGACGGAGTCGGCAGCCACCATTGTGTCGGGCGAGAGCGTCACTTTCACGGTCTCCGGCAGGGTCTGCACGTTGGCAACGCCGCCGATCACGCGCGCCAGTCCCACGCGATCGCCGATCAGGGTCGTCCCGCCGGACAAATGCGCAAACGTGTCGAGCGTGATGAAGTACGGCGTCACCGAAACCGACGAGCCGCTTGCGCTGAAGGCCAGCAAGCGCAGGGGAGCAGCCTTTCCGGTGCTGTCGCGCATTGTGTCACCGAGCACCACGCCGGGTGACGGCAGCAAGAGCTTTGAGATGGAGTAGAAGCCACCGGGCGCCACGGACAAGTCGCAACTCAGCAGAACCACCAGCACCGCGCCCAACAGGAGCGTGCCAACGCCTTCGCGCCGCCGCGAGATCATCCGCTGCTTCGCTGGATCAGCGCCTCGGCCAAGGCCATATAGGCCGCGGTCGCCGGGTCGTCGGGCGACCGCAACACCACCGGCTGTCCGGCCGCGAACGCTTCCACCGTCGCGTTGGTCCGCGGGATTGGCGTGGGGAACACCAACTCGGGAGGCAGCTGGCTCCGCACGCGCTCGGCGATCTTGCGGCACAGCTCGTTGTTCTCTTCGTACATCGTCAGCACGATGCCCTCGAGTCGCAGCGTATCGTGCTTCGCGATGGCGCCGCGAATGCCTTTGAGGATCTGTGCGGTCGTCTGAAGCGACAGCGGCTCCGCCTGCAGCGGCACCAGCACCCTGTCACTCGCCGCCAACACGGCCTGAACGATCTGCCCAAGGCCGGGTGGCGTGTCGACCACCACCGCGTAGCCGCGTTGCACCGCCAGCGTGAAGAGCTCTTTCAGTTTGTTCGACGACGCAACCAGTTGCGTGTACGCGACGTGGTCGCCCAGATCGGCCACGGAACCGGCCAACAGCACGCGCAGGAATGGCAGGGGCGTGCCGCGCACGATCTCGGGCAGTGTCTTGGTGCCTTCGAGGTAGTCGGCAATGCCGCCCCCCTCGTTGCGCAGGCCCAGACCGAAGCGCACTGAACCCTGCGGATCCACGTCCGCCAGGAGCGTCCGCACGCCGCGTTTCGCCAGCGCCGCGGCGAGGTTGATGGCCGTCGTCGTCTTGCCGACGCCGCCCTTTTGGCTCACGATGGCGAGCGTGCCCTTCATTGCGGCTCCGCCGTCGGCGTCGACTCGCCGGGCGCGTCACCGCGCAGCTTCGCGAGCGTCTGTTCGGCGTGCTGCACCCATTGCGACATCTCGCCGTCGGCCGGCGTGGCGGAAAGAAACGCCTGGAGGTGCGTCGTCGCGCCGGCGTGGTCGCCGCGCTTCAGCAGCAGGAACGACAGGCCGTAGTGCGCGCCCGACTGCTGCGGCGCGAGGTCCAGCGCGCGCCGGTATGATCGGATGGCGTCCTCCAGTCGTCCCGTCTTCGAATAAGCGATGGCGATGTTCACCAGGATGCTGGCGTCTTGAGGGTGATCGCGCTGCGCGAGCCGATAGGAAGTAAGCGCGGCCTCAAAATCGCCCTGCCGCTCCAGCGCCATGGCTTCCTTCAAGTAGTCGACGCGGCGCGTACTCGGCCCGTTCGTCGACCTTCCACCCAGCATGCGGCCCCACCAAGACATGCGGCGCTGAGGAAAAAATTGGGAGGCGCGGCGCGCGGGGTGCGCACCGTGGGCTAAACTACCGTTTCGCCAAGGATGACACAACGGCGCATGGCTGCGTAGGTTACGCCCATGTCGCCGCGCCGAACCACCTTCGATCAGGCCAAGGGCGTCATCAATGTCGAGTGGCCGTTTTTCGGTGAACTATCGCGTGGCCTTGCCCTGAAAGTCTCACGGGCCTACGACCCCGAAATCGTGCTGGGCATCGCTACCGCGGGCGTGATCCCGGGCGCCGTGATTGCCGCGATTCTCAACCGCGAGTTTCACTCCATGGTGGTGAGTCGCCGATTTCATTCGGACACCGTTCGTGCCACCCCGGCCGTGTTGAGCGCGGCTCCGCCCGAAACGCGCGGCAAGCGCGTGCTGATCGTCGATGAGACCTGCGACACGGGCGACACCATCCGCTTGGCGGTCGCGGCGGTCAGGAACGCCGGCGCCTCGGACGTGCGCACCGCCGTGGCTTTCAGGACCGGGTCCTATAAGCCCGATTTCCTCGCCCTGGCCACCGAGAGCACGATCATCCTGCCGTGGGACAAGGAAATCCTTGTGGATGGCGAGCTGGGGCCGAACCCGCTCTACGCAGAAGCGCTCAGGGACCAGGGCGATTAGAGCCGGCGCGTCGCGACAATGAGCCTCGTCAAGTCCCGGCAGCGCGTTACCGACCACGGAGAAGTTTTCACGCCCGCGTGGCTGGCGCAGGCGATGCTCGACCTCGTCAAAGACGAAACCGAACGCATTGACTCGCGTTTCCTCGAACCCGCGTGTGGCAGTGGCAACTTCCTGGTGCAGATCCTGCGTCGAAAACTCGCCGCGGTGGAAGTCAAATACGGCAAGTCAGGCTTCGAGAAGCGACACTTCGCGCTGCTCGCGCTGATGTGCGTCTATGGTATTGAGCTGCTGGCGGACAATATCGCCGAGTGCCGCGCGAACATGCTGGAGATTTGTGCCGAGTACTTGCAGCTCGACGCGGCGGACGACCTGTATCGGGCGGCGACGTACGTCTTGTAGCAAAACTTGGTGCATGGCGACGCGCTCGCCATGCGCGCGCATGACGGCCACGCCATCACCTTTGCCGAGTGGGGCTACCTGGGGAAGGGCAAGTTCCAGCGCCGTGACTTTCGATTCGACATCCTGACGCAGTCGTCGGCGTTCAGTGAAGAGGGCTCCCTCTTCGCCCACCTTGGGAAGCACGAGATCTTCACGCCAGTGAAGACGTACCCCGCCATGACAATTGGGGAGCTCGCCAGCCAGACACCGCCATACCGGTGGTGGCGCACGCCTAAAGGAAGCCCCGTGCGGGCCCTAGTACTTACTTGAGTAAATCAGAGTAACGTGGCTTGAGGGGCACTTGATGCAC
>JBBTFS010000046.1:33418-36362 GCA_038060705.1 Gemmatimonadota bacterium | reverse complement strand
CTAGAGGTCGCGCCGCAGGAAGATCAGCGCGATGCCGGCGCGAAAGAAATCGCGCACGCGCCCCTCTTCATGGAAGCCGTTCGATTGCAGTAGCGCGAGCGATCGACCCAATGCCACGTCGTCGGCCATCTCCGCCACGAGCAGGCGACCACCCTCGGCGCGAGCCAGCGATGCGACCGCATCGACGATGACGTGTCCCACGTCGGCAAGGTCCACCTGTGGCGCCACGATCGCTGTCGCAAGGCGCCAGGTGTTGGCCGTGCCGGCGATCGGACCGTACAGCGCCAGTGCAGCCACGGTGCCATCACGTTCGATGATGAGCGCGCGGCTGTCAGGATCGCCGTGCTCCGCCGCCGCCAGCAATTCCACCACTCGATCCACGTACGGCGTCACCCCAAGCACGGAAAACACCAACGCCCGCACGGGCTCGGCGTCTCCCGCATGCGGTGCGCGCGGCGCGTCATGGAAGTAGCCGGTCATGCGTCTCTCAGATGTGGATTGCCCGGCCGAGCGCTGCCAGCGCGGCTTCCTTCGTCGCCTCGGCCAGTGTCGGGTGCGCGTGAACCGTCATGCCGATGTCGTCGGCCGACGCGCGATACTCGAACGCCAGCGCGACCTCCGCCACGAGCTCCGACACGCTGGGGCCGATCATGTGGCAACCGAGCAGTTCATCGGTCCCCTTGGCGGCGATGAACTTCACGAAGCCGCCGGCATCACCCATGGAGCGCGCGCGTCCGTTGGCGGAGAACGGGAACTTGCCGGTGCGATACTCGCGTCCGCTCTCCTTGACCTGCTTTTCGGTCATTCCCACGCTGGCGATCTCTGGCCAGGTGTACACGATGCTGGGAATGGACCTGTAGTGCATGTGCGCCTTCTTGCCAGCGATGACCTCCGCCGCCACGACGCCTTCGTCCTCAGCCTTGTGCGCCAGCATTGGGCCGGGCACACAGTCACCGATGGCGTACACGTTTGGGAGGTTGGTGCGCATCTGGTCGTCGACGAGCACTTCGCCGCGCTTTGAAACGGCGAGTCCGAGTGCGGCTGGATCGACGCCGTTGAGCGACGGCCGACGCCCGACGGACACCAGGACGTGACTGCCCTGGATGGTTTCCTGCGTGCCGTCACGCTGCACGTCGATCGCGACGCCTGTGTTGGTGACGCTGCCGGCGGTCACCTTCGTGCCCGTGCGAATGTCGAGTCCCTGCTTGCGGAAGATCTTGTCGGCTTCCTTGACGAGTTCTTCGTCCATGCCCGGGAGGATCGTGGGCATCAACTCGATGACCGTGACCTTTGAGCCAAGCCGGCGCCACACCGAGCCGAGCTCCAGGCCGATGACGCCGCCACCGACCACGACCAAGTGCTTGGGGACGCCCGGGATCCTGAGCGCGCCCACGTTCGAGAGCACACGTTCCTCGTCGAACTTGAGGAAGGGAAGCTCGACCGGAACAGAGCCTGTCGCGATGATCACGTTGCCCGCACTGAACGAAGTTCGGTTTCCGTCAGCAGCGGTGACCGTAACGATGTTGCCCGCAGTGAGTACGCCGCGACCCTTGGCCCACGTGACCTTGTTCTTCTTGAAGAGGAACTCGACCCCGCGCGTGTTCTGACCTACGACATCGTCTTTCCGCCTTAACATCGTGAAAAGATCCAAGTCCAACTTGCCGATACTGATGCCATGGTCGGCCGCATGCAGGCGCGCGAACTCGAAGTGCTCGGAGCTGGACAGCAGCGCTTTGGACGGAATGCAGCCTACGTTCACGCAGGTGCCGCCAAGGGCCTTGTCCATTTCGACGCACACGGCGGACAAGCCGAGTTGCGCGGCCCGGATCGCGGCGACGTAACCGCCCGGTCCGCCGCCGATGATGACGACGTCGCAATGATTCGTGTCAACCATGGGGAGTCTTCAACTCGGGCATGGACGACGGGTGGGCAGGTCGCCCACTTGACTTGAATGCGCAGATTTCGTCATATATGACGCCGCAGGAGTAGCCGCAGATGGCCATTGTTCAAAAATCGTTAACGCGATAGAATCAGCTATGGCACGTCGTAAACTGACCGTGGTGTTGGGTGGCCTGACCCGCAGGCGCAAGGCCAAGGGCTCGCCCGCGCCGAGCGAACTCGCCAATCGGTGGCGCATGGGTGATGTTGGGCCTGTGGCGCCGCGCACTCCGGAAACAGGGGATGTCATTCCGATTCTGGACGGTTGGATCCGGAAACTCGAGCGCCAGGCCGGCCTCGACCCCGCGGCGAACGAGCGCTAGTCGATCGCCAGCAGCGCCGGATCTTCCATCAGCTCCTTGATCCGGACCAGGAACAGCACCGCCTGCTGACCTTCGATGATGCGGTGGTCGTAGGACAGTGCCACGTACATCATCGGACGAATCTCCACCTTGCCCGCAATCGCCACCGGGCGCTCCTGGATCTTGTGCAGCCCCAGGATGCCGACCTGCGGGAAGTTGATGATTGGCGTTGAGACCAGTGAGCCGAAGACGCCACCGTTTGTGATCGTGAACGTGCCGCCGGTCAGGTCGTCCATCGTCAGCTTGCTGTCGCGCGCCCGCTGGGCGACTTCCACGATGGCGCGTGCGATGTCCAGCATGCCCATCCGGTCTGCATCCTTGATGTTCGGCACCACAAGGCCGGCATCCGACGCGACCGCGATGCCCATGTTCACATAGTGGCGGTAGATGATGCTGTCACCGTCCACTTGGGCGTTTACGGCGGGGTACTGACGCAGCGCCGCGCACGCCGCCTTCACGAAGAACGGCATGAACGAGAGCCGCACGCCGTGTTCCTTCTCGATGCGCTCCTTCACCCGGCCGCGGAGCGCTTCCACGGCGGTCATGTCTATTTCGTTGAACGTCGTGAGGTGCGCCGTGGCGTGCTGCGCCTCGAGCAAGTGCTCCGCCATGCGCTTGCGCCGCGTGGACATTTTTTCGCGGGT